>JAFGCP010000163.1 GCA_016932595.1 Deltaproteobacteria bacterium | reverse complement strand
GCTGCTTACTGATGCAGCTGCGGAGGGATATCCTCCGGCGCCGGGGGTTCCCGGAAAAACTGCTTGTCCTCGACTGCCTTCCCGGCAAAGGCTTCGGCAGAGTCCGTCACCAGGGCAAGGCGTATGACCTCATCCATATGGTCGACCATGACGATTTTCAGGTCCTTGAGAATCTTCTCCGGTATGTCCTTCAGGTCTTTTTCATTTTCGCGGGGAATAATCACCGTGGAGATAAGGCCGCGGTGGGCGGCAAAAATCTTCTCTTTCAAGCCGCCTATCGGGAGCACCCGACCGCGCAGCGTAATCTCGCCGGTCATGGCAATGTCCTTTTTGACCTCGACGCGGGTCAGGGCAGAGATGATGGCGGTTGTTATGGCAATGCCGGCCGACGGCCCGTCCTTGGGTATGGCGCCCTCCGGCACATGGATATGCAGGTCGATGAGCTGATAGAACTCTTTGTCAAGCCCGAGCAGCTGCGCCCGCGAGCGCACATAGCTCATGGCAGCCCGCGCCGACTCCTTCATCACATCACCAAGCTTGCCCGTAATGATCAGCTCGCCCTTGCCCGACATGACCGCCACTTCAATGAACAGCAGCTCGCCGCCCACTTCGGTCCAGGCAAGGCCCGTGGAGATGCCCACTTTGTTCTTTTCTTCAGCAGTGCCGTAGCGGAACCTGGGAACGCCCAAGTACTTCTCCACCGAGGACTTGTCGATTTTTACTTTCCGCTCGCCGCCCTCCTGCGCGCCCTGGCGGACAAGATCGGTTGCCACCTTGCGGCAGATGGAGGCTATTTCCCGCTCAAGATTGCGCACGCCCGCCTCGCGGGTATAGCGCCGGATGATATGCAGAACCGAATTATCGGAAAACTCAAGCTGCCCGGCCGCCAGGCCGTTTGCCTCGAGCTGCTTGGGAACAAGGTACTGCTTGGCTATCGCGAGCTTTTCGCTTTCCATATAGCCGGCAATGCGTATGATCTCCATGCGGTCCTGCAGCGCCGGGGGTATGCCCTGCAGGGTATTTGCCGTGGTGATGAACATGACACCCGAAAGGTCATAGTCCATATCGATATAGTGATCATTAAAGGTGTCGTTCTGCTCGGGGTCCAGCACCTCCAGCAGCGCCGATGAAGGGTCGCCGCGGAAGTCGGTGCTCATCTTGTCGACCTCATCCAGCAGAAACACCGGATTGTCGGTTCCTGCTTTTTTGAGCGACTGCAGGATCTTGCCCGGCAGGGCCCCGATATAGGTGCGGCGATGCCCTCTGATTTCGGCCTCGTCGCGCACGCCGCCGAGAGACAGGCGCACAAACCGCCGGCCCGTGGCACGGGCTATGGATTTCCCGAGCGATGTTTTGCCCACGCCCGGAGGCCCGACAAAGCAGAGTATGGGGCCTTTCAGCTTCTGCACGAGGCTTTCAACGGCCAGATATTCCAGTATCCGCTCTTTGGGCTCTTTCAGGCCGTAGTGATCGTCGTTCAGTATCTGCTCGGCAGGGCCGATGTCCATTTTTACATCGGACTTCTCTCCCCAGGGCAGCGACAGTATCCACTCGATATAGTTGCGCACAACATTCATCTCGGCGGACATGGGCGGCATCATCTTGAGCTTTTTGATCTCCTTGTCGACCCGGGTGCGGGCCTCCTCGGAAAGATGCTTCTTGCTCTGCAGCTTCTCTTCCAGCTCATCTATTTCAGCCTGCCGGTCATCGGTATCGCCTATTTCCTTCTGGATGGCGCGCATCTGCTCGTTCAGGTAATAGTCCTTCTGGGTTTTCTCCATCTGCCGCTTGACGCGGGTCTTGATGCGCTGCTCGGTGCGGATGAGCTCCATGGCGCTTTCCATGATGGCATACACCCGCTCAAGCCGCTCGCACACATCGGTCAGCTCAAGAATCTGCTGCTTATCGGAAAGGCTCACGTTGAGCTGCGGGGCGATAAGATCGGCAAGCCGGGAGGGGTCATCAACGGCAGCGGCCGTTGCCACCATATCCGGCGGTATGCGCTTGGTAAATTTGGCGAAATTATCAAGAGAATCAAGAATCATGGCATTGAGGGCCTTGACCTCGTTTGCGTCACGGCAGGTGTCGTCAACTTCCTCGACCAGGGCCGAGAAAGAATCATCCTCGACCAGAAATTTGTTAATGCGGCCGCGTTTTTTGCCTTCAACAAGCACCTTGATGCTGCCGTCGGGCAGCTTGAGCATCTGAAGAATCGTGGCCAGAACGCCGACCGGATAGACCGTCTCCTGGCTGGGGCTGTCAATGGAGGCGTCTTTCTGCGTCACCAGGAAAATGGTCTTGCCCTGCTCAAGGGCTTTTTCAACAGCGGCGATGGAGCGCTCCCGCCCGACAAACAGCGGCGACACCATATGGGGAAAAACCACGATGTCCCGCAGGGGCATCATCATGTAGGTCACGGCATGTTCCTTGTGCGATTTAAAAATCATGGCCAGGCCTTTCAAAAAAAACCGAGGGCGGGGAGCCCGTCTGCCGGTCATCCACAGCCCTCAGCATGCATGCTCCAGCGGGAAAAAGCTAGGCTGATTCCTTCTGCTTGCTGTACACCAGCAGAGGCTTGGCGCCCTTGGTCACCACGTCCTCGCTGATGAGGCATTCCTCGACATCGGTGGAGGAAGGCAGATCATACATCACGTCAAGCATGATTTCCTCCAGAATGGCGCGCAGCCCGCGCGCTCCCGACTTGCGCCGCATGGCAAGGTCGGCAATCGCTCCGAGCACCTCGCCGGTAAAGCGCAGGGTGACATTTTCAAGCTCGAACAGCTTTTCATACTGCTTGGTAATGGCATTGCGCGGCCGGGTGAGAATTTCGATAAGCGCTGCCCGGTCCAGATCATCAAGCGTTGCCAGCACCGGCAGCCTGCCCACAAATTCCGGTATGAGGCCGTACTTGATAAGATCTTCGGGCTGCACTTCGGAAAGCACCTCGCCGGTAGTGCGCTTTGTATTTTTCTTCATCTCGGCGCCGAAACCGATGGTCTTTTTGCCCGTGCGCTGCTGTATCACCGACTCGAGGCCGTTGAAAGCCCCGCCGCAGATAAATAAAATATTGGAGGTGTCGACCTGCAGGAAGTCCTGCTGCGGGTGCTTGCGGCCGCCCTTGGGAGGCACATTGGCAACGGTGCCCTCGATGATTTTGAGCAGCGCCTGCTGAACGCCTTCGCCCGACACATCGCGCGTGATGGACGGCGTGTCGGACTTGCGGGATATCTTGTCGATTTCATCGATATAGACGATGCCGCGCGAGGCCTTTTCGATATTATAGTCCGCGGCCTGAAGAAGGCTCAGTATGATATTCTCCACGTCCTCGCCCACATAGCCCGCCTCGGTCAGCGACGTGGCGTCTGCTATGGTAAAGGGCACATGCAGCATCCGCGCAAGTGTCTGGGCCAGCAATGTCTTGCCCGTGCCCGTGGAGCCGATCAGCAGAATATTGCTCTTCTGCAGCTCGACGTCATCCTTGCCCTTGCGGTAGTCGATCCGGCGGTAGTGATTGTACACGGCAACCGAGAGTATCTTTTTGGCCTTTTCCTGCCCGATGACATACTGGTCCAAAAACTTCTTGATCTCATAGGGCTTGGGAACTGATGTCTGGCGCGCCGAGAGGGACTCGCGCTCCTGCTCTTCGGCTATGATATCATTGCACAGCTCGATGCACTCGTCGCAGATATACACCGACGGGCCAGCGACCAGCTTTTTGACTTCTTCCTGGCTCTTGCCGCAAAATGAACAGAACAGGTGGCTGCCTTTGCCTCCCAGCGTTTTCTTCGTGGCCATAATCTTCCTCTAACCTCAGGTGGTGGGTAATTCCCTTTTTTCGATGACCTTATCAACTATACCATATTCGCGCGCCTGCTCGCCGCTCAAAAAATAGTCGCGGTCGGTATCCTGATGGATTTTCTCCATGGTCTGGCCCGTATGGCGCACGAGAATCTCCTCAAGTTCCCGGCGCGTGCGGATGATTTCGCGGGCGTGAATATCAATGTCCGTTGCCTGCCCCTGATAGCCGCCCATGGGCTGGTGCAGCATGATCCGCGAGTGCGGCAGGGCGAAGCGCTTGCCGTGAGTTCCTGCCGTGAGCAGCACGGCGCCCATGCTTGCTGCCTGGCCGAAGCACAGCGTCGATATGGGCGACCGCAGGTACTGCATGGTGTCATAGATTGCCATGCCTGCCGTCACCAGACCGCCCGGCGAATTGATATAGAGGTGAATGTCCTTCTCCGGGTCCTCGGACTCCAGAAAAAGCATCTGGGCAATGGTGATATTGGCCACATGATCATCAATGGCGCTGCCCAGGAAAATGATGCGGTCTTTCAGAAGGCGCGAGTAAATGTCATAGGAGCGCTCGCCCCGGTTGGTCTGCTCGACGACAAACGGAATGAGCTGATTGGTCGTTTGCGGTACACCGTTCATATATGTTCCCTGCTGTGCTGTAGTGTGCAAGATGGCCCCCCGTTACTTTTCGGTTATTTGTGCTTTTGCTGTAATAAAATCTATCGCTTTTTTTTCAAGAATCTGGGGCCGCAGCACCTCGGGTTCAAGCGCGGCCCGTATCGCTGCCACATCCTGGCCGTACTGGGCCGCAAGCTCATCGTATTTTTTATCAAAATCGGTATCGTCAACCGTCAGGCCCTCTTTCGCGGCAATGGCCTCAAGAATAAGCGCCGCCTTTACCTGCCGTTCAGCCGGGCCCCGGTAGCGCTCGATCAGCGTGCCTGCATTCTGCCCCAGGCTCTCAAGCTTTATGCCCTGCTGGGCCAGCATCTGCTGGGTCTCCATCACCATATTGCGCGCCTGCATGTCGATCAGGGCTTTGGGAACATCAAAGGCGTTCTTCTCGATGAGCGCATCGAAAATCTTCTCTTTGAAGCCATGCTCCGCCTGATTGCGCTTGCGGGTAACAATCTCATCGGACAGCGCTTTTTTGAGATCATCAAGGCAGGAATACTTCTGGCTCAGGTCCCGGGCGAATTCATCGTCAAGCACGGGCAGCACCCGCTCTTTAATGCTCTTCAGCGCCGCCTTCACATCCACCTGCCTGCCGGCATAGTCCTTATTGCCGAAATCAGCGGGCAGCTGCAGCGTAAAGCTCCGCTCCTCTCCGGCCTGCATGCCCTCGACCTGTGCGGCAAAGCCGGGCAGGTAGGACGAATCGGAGATTTCCAGAAAGAAGTCCTTCTGGGTGCCCCCGCCATAGGGCCTGCCCTCGCAGCTGGCATCAAGGTCGAAAATGCCGAAATCTCCTCTTGCAAGGCTGCGTCCCTCGATATCTTTCAATGTAGCATAGGTGCTGCGCAATCCTTCAAGCGCGCTCGCGAGCTCCTCATCTCCTGCAGGAGCTGTTTTTTCACGCTCAAGCTCAAGGCCTTCATAGCCCTGCGGCGTTATTGAGGGCTTTACCTCGAAAACAGCCGTATAGGAAAAATCCTTGTCGCGCTCGATGCCGGCATTTTCAATCTTGGGCTGGGACACGGGATTTGCCTGTGCTTCATCGATGGCCCGGGGATAGGATTCCTGCAGTATCCTGGAAATGACATCCTCTTCAACCTGAGCCTTGAAATACTGCTCGAGAAGAGACATGGGGGCCTTGCCGGGCCGGAAGCCCTTCAGGCGCACATTTTTTTTCAGCTCTTTGTAAGCCTGCTCGAACTGGCTCGATACTGTTTCCTGCGGCACGACGACGGTCAATCTTTTTTCAATGTCACTAACATGGGTAACGTCTACTTTCATTATCTCCTCATTCCATTTCTTTTTTCATGCGAGAGGGGGGATTTGAACCCCCACGGTTTCCCGCTGGATCCTAATTCCAGTGCGTCTGCCATTCCGCCACTCTCGCTAGTTCATGGTGTACGCACTACCTATGGCAATCCATTTCAAGAAGTATCTTTTAATAGTATTTTTGACCTTTTGTGTCAAGAAATTTGGTTAAGCACAAAATGAAAAATTATAGAAAAATTAAAGGGTTTTGCGCGGTTAAGGGAAATAGTGCCCAATCAGTGCTCATTTATAATATTTTTATTCTCCCGCAGCTTCATCAAGCGCGACAAAGCTGTTTTCTGCCATGCCGGGCTTGCCATCAGGGCTTTTCCATGCAATTATTAGCGTTGAAAGTGTCTTCGGTTGATGCCAGCATGCAAAGGAACTGCCCGTGTACGATCAAAAGCTTTTTGCCGACTACCTGAGAAAATGTTTCGTCAGCGTCGACGGCCTCTGGTTTATGAAAATCGAGGAAGATGCCGACTTTGAAAAAGCGCTGGACATCGACATTGCGGTCTGGAAGGTGCTCCCAAAAATCGAGGCCCGGACCATAAAGGAGCTTCTGTCGCTGGGGCACGGCATCGAGGCGCTGCACGCGGCGCTTGACTTCAAGCTCGGCGCCGAGCTCTACACAGCCGCTCTGTCACCGGTGCATGAGGCAGGCTTCACCCTGAAGGTCCACGACTGCCCCTGGGTGAAGCACATAAAAAAAGCAGGCAGAGCGCATTTTATCGAAAAGATATCGGCGTCAATCTGCCCTGCGGAATACGGCGCCTTCACCGCCGAGTTCGGCAAAACCATTACAATCGATCATCAGCGCGGCGATTGCGCCAAACAGGGAACTTGCCGTTTTGTTTTTTCAAATAAAAAAACATCATGAATAAAAACCACCCCGCCGCAGGCAGAGGGGCAGGGAACCCACAATTAATAAAAGGAGCATAATTGTATGAATTGGGATTTTACCGGCGCACAGGTTATCAAGGGTGAGGTTGCCTACAGCCTTGAAGAGTTCAGGAAAGATTTGTACGCGGAAGTGCGGGAGAATTTTTCAGACTACGATAAAAAGCAGCTCGACGGTATCTTTCAGCTTGCCTATGATGTCTGCTACTGCACGGCCACGCAGCGCAAGCTCGGGGAGCTGCTTGCCCACTGCAAACAGATGGGCGTTAAGGCGGACCTGAAGTATCTCATGCTCATCCGTGATTCAAACCTGAACAATATCGATATGCTGAAGGCAATATTTGCCCGGAAAGTCTCCGAATTTATGGATGCGGGCGCAAGCGGTGAAGAAGCGCTCAAAAAGCTTGATGACTATCACCGGCAGGTCCTTACAGCGGCAGAAGACAAAGGCTAGATGCCCGTCAGCGTTGACGATACTGCGCGCCCTGCGATGGACTGCCTACAGGCAGCTACTGAATCTCAAGGGTTTTTAAGGCGAGCGCAAGCAGCCGGGGATCGCCGCGCGGCCTCCGGGCATGCGGCAGCGAGAACTCAAGCATATTCTCTCCTTCATTGAGCAGTGCGGGCGAAAAAGCCGCCTCGACACGCCTGTTTCCTTCTTCGAGCATCCCGTCGTAGACAGGTGTGCCATTGAGGCTGAGGCGCACCCGTTGTTTTCTGAGAGAGATGCCCTGCAGAGAAAGTGCGCCCTTGAAAGCATTCGTTCCTTTCACAATGAACACTATCTTCGATTTCCTGCCCAGCGACCAGCGATGCTTTTCTTCCGGAACCGACCAGCCGACAAACACGACATCGGCTGAAGCATGCCCGATCACCTGACCGGGAGCAAGCGGGGAAAGCTTCTTTTTTTGAAAATCTATCAAACGCTGCTCATGTCTTTCTTTCGTATGCAAAAACTGGGGGTAGTCCCAGTCAAATATATATTCCGGATACGTATCTATATTCGGCTCCCAGTTCCATTTATACGTATAGATATTGTAAAGCCCCTGAAAAGAATTCACATAGAGTGAAAAGCAACCGGTTATGGCTAAAAAATACCAGGCAAAGCGCCTGGTTCGCGGTGCGATTCCGGACAGCACATAACACAGCAGTACAAACAGGCCGGGAATCGCGTCGGTCATGAATCGTGATCCGAATGAAAAACCCGCCCACCAGTGAGGGTATCGTGAAATCACAACCAGGTGCGCTACCGGCCACACCAGCGCAATAAGCAGGAGAGCAGGGTCCCTTTTTTCGCGGCTGTTCAGTGTATACAGCACTAAAAAGGGCAGCAGAAAAAAAGGCGAAAAAACAAAGAGGCCCCGGGCAGGGCTGAAAAGGTTGCCGTACAGAGCAGTCATAAATCGCCCGCCCTCGAGCCGCTTTGGAAGATAATAGTCCGGCAGAATCTGGCCGAACTCATTGAAGCTGAACAGCATAAAAAGAGCAAGGCAGCAAGCCAGGAGCACAGCCGTTTTTACCGCAGCCGTTTTTTTATGAAAAAAAATAAAAACGAGAATGCATGGCCACAGGAAGGCCATGGTCGGCCGGCACAGGTATGCCCAAAACAGGTACAGGGCCAGCAGGGGCCACAGCCTGAAATCGCTGCCGTGTACGGATGTAACGGCAGCATGGATAGCCAAAAGAGCAAACAGCGCTGCAAAATTGTGCGACCATAAGGCAGTGCCGGTGGTGCCGGCAAAAGAAGACCCGAACCAGCACAGGAGGGCAAGCAGCATACTTTCATGAAAGGGCAGATACAGCCTGGCGATCTTAAACAGCATGAGCATCGTCAGCCCGGCCACAAGCGTCACAAGCACCCCTTGGGTTTCAGCCTCGTAGTCGACCATGTCAATGCCGAAGGCATTAGCCGCTGCTACAACGGGGAGGGCTGCCAGGGATGTGCCGAGGGGAAAAAAATAGTAGTAGTGACCGTTGGCTTTTTTGTACATACTCCCGCCATAAGGCCTGAGCACATCCGGGCTATAGTAGTCAAGCTGTATGGTGCCGCGATTCGTGAGGGCCTGGCTGACCAGCAGCGTTCCCCGGGGGTCGCTGCCGGTGTAGTTTACCTGACTGCACACAACCACGAAAAACGCAGCTGCCCCCATGCAGTAAAGCGGTACGGTATATTTCTTCAATGCTCTACCTGAAAAGAATATACTCCTGCCGCAGGACAAGAGAGAAAAATGCATCGATGAAGCCAATGGGGCTTTTTTACCACATTTGCCGTTTTCAGCAAAACGCGTTATTATTAACTATCATCCGGGCCCATACCAGTACATAAGGGTTATATGCAGTACGATGTTTCATCCCTCGTTTTCCGGTTTGCCGTCTCATTCGTGACCGTTCAGGCCATTGCCGCTGCCGGCTGTATCTTTGCTTTCAAAAAGCACAGAAACAGGCGGGTCTGGCTGGCTGTGCTTGCAGCCATGCTGTACCTGAATTGCGCCTATCTCTTTCTTTTCAGCCCTGTCGAGCTGCGGCAGCAGTTCGGGACCGTCATCGATTACGCGCTCATCTACCCTTTTTTCGCCTACATGCTTATCTGCATGGCCCTTGCGCCGCTGTTTGTCGCAGCTGCTGCCGCGGCAGGCATCAGCAAAACAGTCAGCGCCCTGGGCGGCACAAGCGATTGCGCAGGGCCGGGTTCCGGGTATAATGGCCAGCGCAGGGAATTGCTGAAAATGATGACGGCGGGTATTGCCCTGCCCGTTGCCGCTCCGTCGCTGTACGGTCTGTATGTCGGCAGCGCCCAGATGAAAATAGATGATATTGAGATCTCCTTCCCCGCACTGCCCGCCGGGCTCGACGGCTTCACCATTCTCCAGATAAGCGACCTGCATGTCGGCCCGTTCATGGACAGCACGGTGCTGCAGCCGATTGTCAGGAGCATCAATGCCCTGGCTCCCGATCTTGTGGCTATTACCGGCGATATCATCAACTGGGGCTCTGCCTACATCGATGAGGCGGCAGACGGGCTTGCCGGACTTCAGGCGGAATACGGAGTCTATGCCGTGCTCGGAAACCATGATTTTTATTGCGATACCGATACCCTGTGCAGCAAGCTCGAAAAAACGGGCATACAGATACTGCGCAACGGGTGGCGGGAGATCAGGCCCGAAGGCGGCGGACTGCTGCAGCTTGTCGGCATCGACGATTCGAAAAGCCGCATGATGCGCGATCCAAATATTCACAACCTGAAAAAAGCGCTCCATCAGGCGCCAGAGGCAGGGTTCAAAATCCTGCTTTCCCACCGGCCCACGGTGTTTGATGCGGCGGCTGCTCTGGGCATGCGCCTCACCCTTGCCGGCCATACCCATGCCGGCCAGCTGATCTCGCCCTTTGGCAACGGCCGCGCCTGGTCGCTGGCAAAATTTTTTTATGACAGGGATTATGGCCTGTATAAACGAAACGGCTCCTATCTTTACATCAACCGGGGCCTTGGCGTAGTCGGACCGCCCCTGCGAATCAACTGCCCGCGGGAAATCACCAGAATAGTGCTGCGCAGGGGAAACCCGCAGGTGGAAACAGCAGAGGGGTAGCTGGCTCATCAGCAAAGGCAGGGGACCGCAGACGAGACACCACACAGGCATGAGCGTTGCGCCGGGCTGATTATTGACCCGGCGGCCGGATGATCAGGGAGATACAGCCTCCAAGGCAGCGCCGGACGGGCACTGTCAGGAAAACTTTTCCACCCAGGTCCCATCATTTTCCCCGTTTGCAAAAACCCCATAGCAGTTGCGCGCGGGCGGGGTGCCTCTTTTTTCAATTGATAGGGTTATGTCTCCGTCCCGGGGCCTTATTTTACGATTGAGAGCCACCAGTGCCCTGACCGCCTTCCATCCAATTTTTCTCATTTCCGCAAGCCCGGTGATTTCCTCGAGAGCGGTTCTGTTATCGTAGGGGTCGGGGCGGTAGGAACGTGATGAAATCAGCGCATCGTAGATATCGCAGACGATGACTGTTTCAACCATGATCGGCCTGAGCTGTATCCCGCGGGGTATGCCGGAGCCGTCTCTTCTTTCATGATGGTCCCGGGCAACGATAGTGGCCAGATGCCGCTGGTCCTGGTAAAAGCAGCTGAGCAGAACATACCCTGCGGTCGTATGATGATCCAGATTGCTTCGTTCGGCCCGTGTGAGCGGGGTTTCTTTTTTCAAAAGATGCAGGGGCACGCAAATTTTTCCGATGTCATGCGTGGGGCCGGTTGAAACAAAACTCAGCCATTGCCGGTCATCTGGCAGCAGCTGCCTGGCGATAAGCGCCGAAAGGGTAAAGACCCTGAGCAGGTGGCAATATGTGTAATAGTTGGCTGTTTTAAAACAATCAAGCATTTCCAGCACCTGCACGGGGAGCTGGAAATTTTCCAGCATGCTGATGACTTCCCGTACTCGCGGGGCCTTGGAAAAAATCAAATCATAGGGCGGGCGCTTTAGCTGATGCAGCAGGTCACGCTTTATCGTTGCATGCTTGAACAAAGGCCGGTTTGTCTGCGAGGCTGCCCTGTTTGCAGAAATAATGCCGTTTAAGTTCCTTGAGGAAAGGACGGTTCCCGCCGGCATCTGAAGCCGTTTGTCCGGCGTGCACACCGGAAACTCGAGCCGCAGGGAAGCACGCGTTGATTCTTCATGGGTTCGCACGCACCTGTTCTCCCTTCTTTCGTGACAGATTATCGCCCGCACTACTTTTGGACATTCACTGCACTGACAGAAATGAGCTCCACAATGGGGCAACTATAGTTGAACGGTGAAAGTGCGTCAAGGAAGAACTGGGAACATGGTGTACAAGCCACGAACTGCCCCCCCCTGAGTGAAACGACGGGCCACACTTTCACGCCGCCTGTCCATGGGTCGAAGTGAGGGGCGCCAAAATGCATGGTCACGGCCACTGGCGACCGGCAGCAGGATAGCCGGCACGGGCAAGACATCACTTCTTTTCTATGGTTACGGAAACCCTGCGTCTGCCCCAGGCCAGGGCGTCGCCGTGGGAATCATAAAAAAGGTCGATGCGCTCGGGGCCTTGTATCGCCGAGCCCCTGTCTTCGACAATCCCTTTGCCGTAGCCGGGTATGAGCATGATCGTACCAAAGGGATAGTAGCCGGTGTCGGCGGCTATCGTTCCCGGATGCGGAAGCAGCAGCCAGGGAAAAAACACGATGCGAAACGGAATGACCCAGGGCCGCGTCAGGCTGTCGACTGAAAAAAGCCCCGGGTAATACTGGCGCGGCGTGGCGCCGCTGGCGGTTTTGCCGTGATAGGGCCTGCCCGCGTCCGGGCCGCTTGCATAGTACCGGTTCCAGAAATTGAGCTTGAGATATTTCCAGCTGCCGCGCGTCCAGCCGCAGCACTTTTTGCAGCCGCAGTAAGCGGTCGTTTCCATGGAACGCTCGACATGCGCGCAGCCTGCCGCAAACAGCATGCTGCAGAGCAGAACCATACTCAACGCACGCGCTAATCTCTGCCCGCTCATATATGCCATGCAATCCTAATTGTGAAAGCCGGACAAAATCCGCCGCGGCGGATGCCCGGCTCACCGGCTTTTAAAAATCATCTCTCATCCAGGAAACAGCACCGCCGCCAAAACAGCGGCAAAGGCAAGAATGCTGACGCAGCCGTTGGCCGTGAAAAATGCGGCATTCATGCGGGAGAGGTCACCGGGCTGTATGATGCTGTTTTCATACCAGAGAAAACAGGCGATGACGGCAAGGCCGGCATAATAAACAGGTCCGAGGGAAAAGCAAAATCCCATAAGACCGAAAAACGTCACCGTGAGGCCGTGCAGGATTCTGGCCAGCTTCAGCGCCAGCGGTATGCCGAAGCGAACGGGCACGGAATAGAGCCCTTCCCGTGCATCAAACTCATAATCCTGACAGCTGTAGAGAATATCAAAACCGGCGGTCCAGAACATGACGCCGATCGACAGCATCCAGATGCCGGCTGTGGGCAGGGTGTTTGTCGCGGCGACCCAGGCGCCCATGGGCGCAAGGCCCAGGCACAGGCCAAGCACAGCGTGGCAGGCCCAGGTGAAGCGCTTGGTGAGCGAATAGCATGCCATGGGCGCCAGCACAACAGGCCACAGCCTGCGGCAGAGATCGGGCAGAAAAAAAACTGCGGTAAAAAAAACCGCAAGCGATGCAGCGATAAAGAGCAAGGTTTCTGAAAGGCTTACCAGCCCTGCAGGAAGCGCGCGGCCGGAGGTGCGGGGGTTTTTTTTATCGATGCCGGAATCCTGAAGCCGGTTGAGGGCCATGGCAAAGCTGCGGGCGCCGACCATGGCAAGAGTAATCCAGCAAAAGGTTGAAAAAAGCGGCAGGCCCCCTGCCCCCAGTATCAAGCCGATATAGGCAAAAGGCAGGGCGAATATCGTGTGCTCGAACTTTATCATGTCGAGCAGGGTCGCGAGCTTACCCAAGGCCATAGTCCTTCCAGCGGCGGGTCACCAGTTCGCGCGTCGCTTCATCCATGACAATCTCTTCGGGCCAGCTGCGGCTATGGCCTTCGGCAGGCAGCTTGCGCGTGGCATCGACGCCGGCCTTGGAGCCGAACACCGGCACAGGCGCGGCATGATCAAGAACGTCAAGCGGCCCTTTGGTCAAAAACAGATCGCGCTCGGGGTCGACATTGCTGAAGGCTTTCCAGGCAGCCCCGGAGCAGTTCTGCACATCCACGTCTGCATCAAAGACCACAATGAGCTTGGTGAACATCATCTGCCCGAGGCCCCACAGGGCCGAGGCGACTTTGCGCGCATGGCCGGGATACTCTTTTTTGATCGATACCAGCACGCAGTTGTGAAAAACGCCCTCGCACGGGAAGTTGATATCAATAATCTCCGGGAGCTGCAGTTGTATAAGCGGCAGGAAGATGCGCTCGGTGGCCTTCCCGAGCCAGTAGTCCTCCATGGGCGGCTTGCCCACAATGGTTGCCGGGTACACGGGCGCGCGGCGCCGCGTGATGGCCCGCAGGGTAAACACCGGGTACTGATCGGCATCGGAATAGAAGCCCGTGTGGTCGCCGAATGGGCCTTCGATGCTGGTCTCTGCGCTCACTGTTCCTTCAAGCACGAACTCGGCATGGGCCGGCACCATGAGATCAACGGTTGCGGCCTTCACGGTTTCAACGGGGCTGTTGCGCAGAAATCCGGCAAACAGCAGCTCATCGAGGCCCGGCGGCAGGGGCGCGGTGGCGCTGTAGAGCGTTGCCGGATCGCAGCCCAGGGCGATGGCAACCTCGGTATCACGGCCGCGCTCAAGGTTCAGCCGGTGATGGCCTGCCCCGTCATGATGCAGGTGCCAGTGCATGAAAGCGCGGCGCTCGT
>JAFGCP010000162.1 GCA_016932595.1 Deltaproteobacteria bacterium | reverse complement strand
CGAGGCGCCGGGCCGGGGCGCTGCGACCGTCATGATTGCGTCCTCAAAACGTATGATGCGGCCCGGATATGCCATGACATCATCGGGCGCTTCGGCCGCTGCAAGGGCAAAACCGAGATTGGACTGTATTTCGGGCATGAGCCTGCCGATTCGCGCCTGTTTGAGGGCTGTGACCGCAGCCTCAAGCTCAAGGCCGCAGGTGTAGAACTGCGCATTGCGGTCTGTCCAGGCAGCGTGGTTTGTCGGGCCGTGTCCGCTGCCCAGGGGCAGAGAAAATCGTATGGCCGTCGACACAAACTCTTTTGCCCGGCTGACGGCCTCGCGCAGGGGCATGCCCTGCCCGAGGCCCGTTGCAATTGCTGCTGAAAACGTGCAGCCCGTGCCATGTGTATTTTTTGTGGCAAAGCGCGGCCGCGCAAAGTCATAGAAATCAGCGCCGTCAAAGAGCAGGTCAATGCAGTCGCCCTCAAGATGGCCGCCCTTCACCAGCACATTTTTTGCTCCGAGAGCATGTATGGCCCTGCATGCGTCTTTCATGGAGTCAAGCGTATCGACCGGGCTGCCGCAGAGCACGGCGGCCTCATCAAGATTCGGTGTGATGAGCAGAGCCCGGGGCAGGAGCAGTTCTTTGAACGCCGCAACAGCCGCATCCTCCAGAAGGTGGCTGCCCCCCTTGGAGCGCATGACCGGATCGACGACAAGGCTGGGAATGCAATACTTGTCAATGGCCAGGGCAACGGCTTTGATGATTTCTGCATTGTAGAGCATACCGGTTTTTGCCGCGTCGGCGCCGATGTCGGCAAGCACGGAATCAAGCTGGGCCTGAACAAATGCAGCCGGCACAGCATGCACGCCGCTCACGTTCAGGGTGTTCTGCGCGGTGAGGGCTGTCACGGCGCACAGGCCGTAGCCTCCCAGCACAGTGATGGTTTTTATGTCGGCCTGTATGCCTGCTCCGCCGCCGCTGTCGGAGGCTGCGATGGTGAGAATTCTTTTCATGAATCAGGTCCCTGAAAATAGAATACGCGCCCGCAAACAGGCGCGCCATCTTTAAAAAGATACCAGAACAGCCTTATTTTCGCAATTGTTTTGTTGCTCAGTATTGTGGCACTGAAGAAGTCTGACAAGGCACCACTGTATTTCTATTTATGCAGAGACCTACGGTTTTTGCCTGAAACTATGCGGGGCCGTTGTTGGCAAATCACACAAACACAACGGGGCGAAAGCAGGCCGGTGGAAACACAGGGGGGGGGGCGGTGCTCTCTTTTACTCGCACGTAGCTTCACTCTGTCAGCAGGGCCTTAAAATCAGCCTTATTCTGAGGATAGACCGTTTCGACGATAACCATCGCAGAGAGTAGCAGGCCGCGGGGGTTGCCGGTGAAGTCTGTGATCATGTCAGAGACAATGGCCTTATATCGTTCGTAGGGCAGTGAGGTTTTCTGGATTATCGCATAGATGTCTTCCGGATCCTGCTTGTAGAACCTCTCGAGCTTGAGTTTTATCAAATCCTGCGCTGTTACCGAGTTCACCACCAGTGCCCTGCCGCTAAAAAGAACGACCTTCGGTGCATGCAGGAAGTCCACGGTTGAAGAGATGGTAACAATATCGACAGGAATACCCTTGCCTGCACAAATCTCCTGAAACGCAGCCGCATCTTCAACATTGGCGATGTCAATATCCGTCGTCGAACGATCGCGGAAGCCCTGGAGTATGATTGAGACCCCGCCGATCGTCGTGACGGAGAGATTCCTTTTTTGCTTTACCAGCAGATCGTCGATCTGGGCCAGAATCCTGAACAAGTCTTCGCGCGTCACCGCGCTATTGTGTTTTGTCTTCTTCATGCTGCCCTCCTGGTACGCCTTGGGATGCAGTCGCGATAAAAGCGCAGCTGAGAGAGCAAAAGCTGCGACGGAACAACAGGCCTCTGTAGCTGCCAGTCCCCGAGAAAGATGAAGTCCTGAGCCTCGGGGCTTGTTTCATCCAAAAACCGCAAGTCATCGAAAAGCGCGCGAAAAAAAGCAGACCCATCCTCGATGAGCAAGTGCATCTGAGCATCTTCAAGGAGCTTTATGCGCTGACACTCCAGCAGAGGCAGAGCCTTTTCAGTTAGCTCGTAAAAAAGGCGCCCGCTCCTGTAAGCCTTTTGAGCGAAGCCCCGTCGGATAAGCTGACCCAATGCCGCACGGTCGTTCTTTACAGCCTCCCGGTGCAGCACTCCGTAGCAGGCGAAACGCCTCATTATGTTTCTATATGATGCATTCATAACCTATATATAGCTGTTTAAATATCTTAAGTCAACTTTAAATAGTTAACTTAATAAAAAGGTAAATATATGGGGGCACATTGCACAAATATCATGGGGCAAAATTAGTCCGTAAACTTCAAAGCTAGAGCATTTAACTAAATAGTGTAGCCAGCATAACCATTTAAAAATTAACACTGTATCCGTTCGCCCTGAGCCAGTCGAAGGGTTAAACGGATACATGCCAACATTACAAGACGTTCATGGTTCGACAAGCTCACCACGAACGTCTCTGTTTCGTGGCTACAAAAAAATGTTAAATGTTCTAGGGTTTAAGGCTGTTGCCGACAAGCTTCACGCTGATTCCAAAGTGACGGGCAGCTTTTGCAAGTTGCAGATCGGAGGTGAAAAACAATGCATTCTGCGTATGTGCGATGGCAAGATGAAGGGCATCAAGAGTTCTGAGTGTCGTTGTGAATTGAGCTATCCAGGTTCGCGCAATCTGAAAGTGTTCCAGCTCGACAGCTGTTTTTTGAAATAGCCCTTGCGAAACATGCGATTGAAACAAGGCAATAATCTTGTGGCCGTCTTCCCGCATGATAGACTTTTCCCTGATTTTTCGCGACAGGGCCGATGCAAGCTCAAGTTCCGTAAGGTCGCTGATTGCAGGGCTCTTAGAATGCAGTATGATTTTTTCCGCCGCAGGGCTGTTGGGCTCCGGGCAGTAGTACGCCGCTACAACGCTCGTGTCAAAGTAGTCCATCAGTATTTCTCTGTGCTGCGCACATCAAGGACTGCCTGGCTGAGTGGTTTCCCTTGGACCGCAATGGCTGATCTGAAATCAGAAAGACCTGGAAGGTGTTTTGTCTGACCTGTCGGCGACGTGATTCGCGCAATGCGTTTGCCATGGCGTGTTATAACCACTTCCTCGCCACGCTCAACTTTTTGCAGCAGTGAACTTAAATTTCCTCTGGCCTCTTTGATGCTAGTTACAATCATGGCAAAAATCTCGCAACTGTAAGCTCTTTATAAAAGTGTACATTTTAAAAAAAAATGTGTCAACTTTATTCAGAGACATTTTAGAGAATTTGGGGTTGTGAGATGCGGATACTGCGCCCCTGCCTGAAACATGCTTATTGTTTATACTGCAGCTCATAGAGCTGCTTATACAGTATGCTTGCTGCCATGAGCTCATCATGGGAGCCTGTTTCGGCGACTTTTCCCCTGTGCAGCACAATGATGCGGTCAGCCTTTTTGATGGTGGAGAACCGGTGGGCGATGACGATGCAGGTGCGCCCCCGCAATATTTTGTCGAGAGCATCCTGAATGAGCCCCTCGGTTACGGGGTCGATATTTGACGTGGCCTCGTCGAGCACCAGTATTTTCGGATCGATGAGCACGGCCCGGGCAAATGAGAGCAGCTGCCGCTCACCGGCGGAGAGCGTTTTGCCGCCCTCTGTTACCATTTCATCAAGCCCGCCGGGAAGTTTTGCAACCAGCCGGTCTGCATTGGCAATTGCCAGGGCCTGCAGGATCTGCTCATCGGTGAAACCTGCGCAGCCGAGTGTTATATTGGACCTGATTGTGCCGGCAAACAGAAATACATCCTGCAGAACAAGGCCGATGCTGCGTCGCAGAAAGGCCTGAGGCATGGTTCGTATATCACGAGAATCGATGAGAATCGATCCGGCCTGCACGTCATAGAACCGTTCAAGCAGATTTATGATGGTGGTTTTGCCTGCTCCGGTAAGCCCGACAATGGCAACCGTTTCGCCCGGATTTACCGTGAATGATATATCGTGGAGCACGGTTTCATGCAGATTGTAGGCGAAGGTGACATTGCGAAATTCAACTGCACCGGCCAGCGTGCCGGGGGGCAGTGCATCAGGGCTGTCGGCAATGACGGCTTTTTCTTCAAACAGCAGGTACAATCGTTCAAGCGAGGCGCAGGCGGACTGGACTATATTGTATTTTTCCGCAAGATCCTGAATGGGCGTAAAAAACATGCGCATGTAATACAGGAAAATAACCAGGGTGCCGATAGATATGGCCTCCCGCAGCGTTTGACCGCCGCCATACCATATGATCAGGGCAAAGGCGCAGACGCGGGTAAAATCCACCAGGGGCGTGAATATTGCAAAGACGACGGTCTGCTTCATATTGGCGCGGTAGGTTTCAAGATTCACGCGGCTGAACTGGGCTGCGGTTCTCCATTCCCGGCAGAAGGCCTTCACGACGGTTATGCCTGCCAGGTTTTCCTGGATCATGGAGTTGAGGGCTGCAATCTTGAGGCGCACCTCCCGGAAGGCATTGTGCGAGGTGTAGCTGAAGGCGGCAGCGCCCGCGATCAGCAGGGGCAGCAGGCAGAAGCAGACAAGGGAAAGCTTCCAGCTGAGGATGAACAGGGCCGCCATAATGCCCAGTATAAGAAAAATATCCTTAAAAATACTGGAGAACAGGGCGCTGAACATTTCATGCAGGTTCTGCACATCGCTGGTTGCGCGCGTGACCAGCCGGCCGACGGGGTTTTTTGTAAAAAACGACATTGCCCGGCCCTGCAGGTGGCTGAATATGCTGCACCGCAGATCGTGCATGATGCGCTGACTGGTGCGCTCCACCAGGAAAATCTGCATAAAATTGAGTATGAAGCCGGTACTGAGAATTGCGATAAAGGCAAGGCAAATGCCCGATAGCCCCTGGAGGTCATGTTTGCGCAGGGACATGAGATCGGGCTTTTCAAGGACGCCCAGCTTGTCATAGGCGATAAGGTTGAAAGCCCCTGCCTGCTGAAAAAGGGCAGGGTATTTTGCGGCCACAGCATCGGTGATGGCATCGGCGGGGGCAGCATAATATTTTTCCGGCAGCAGCTGCCCCGAGTTCTCCATGAGTTTTATTTCTGCATCCCCGAGACGGCGGAGCTGTTCGGGAAGAATGAAGTAGCAGCCAGGGCGGCCGGACGGCAGAAAGAGCCGGCGGTCCATAGATTGAAGCCGGGCAGCAGCAGCGCGGCCGGGCTGTTCAGCGACCATGCGGGCCGCAGGTGCAATAAACCTGTCAAGGGCTGACCTCAAGAGCTGCGGGAGCAGCAGCTCCGTGGCGATGACCAGAAGCGCAAGCAGCATTGTGACGGCTACGGCTTTTTTATAAGGTGCAAAATAATTCATGAAAAAAAGCAGCAGCCTGACAAGCGCCACCTTTGATGCAGGTGATTCTTCGTGATGTATGGCGTCGCCGCGCATGGTCAGTACCCCCGGTTATACATGAGCTGTCGCCTCTTCTTCTTCAAGCTTCTGCCGCTGATAGAGCTGATAGTAGAGCCCGCCCCGGTCAAGCAGCCCGGCGTGGGTTCCCTGAGCTGCAATGCGGCCGTCGTCAAACACATAGATCGTATCGGCATGCTGGATTGACGCGATACGGTTTGAAATAATGATGCTGGTCCTGCTGCCGGCCCGGGCCCGGAGCTTTTCAATCAGCTGCTGAGTCGTTGCGGCGTCGAGGGATGAAAGAGCATCGTCAAAAATCAGCACGGGCGCCTTCATGAGCAGCGCCCGTGCTATGCAGAGGCGCTGCTTCTGGCCTCCCGAGAGGTTTATGCCTTTTTCGCCGATGAGGGTGCCGAAGCCGCTGCTGAAGGACCTGATTTCGTCAGTTATCCGGGCAAGGTCAGCCTGGGCCTCAGCTTCATCTGCAGGGGCATCGGGCCTGCCATAGACGATATTGGCCATAATCGTGTCGGAAAACAGAAAGCTGTCCTGGGGGACATAGGCCATGCAGGACCGGATGTCCCTCAGGGTGATATCGCATATATCCGTGCCGTCAATAAAAATTGAGCCGCGGGGAGGATCAAAAAAACGCAGCAGCAGGCTGCACAGAGTTGATTTGCCCGAACCGGTGGTGCCGGTAATGCCGATGGTGCTGCCCGCCGGGATGGTCAGTGAAATGCCCTTGAGGGCAGGTCCGGCAGCCGCCGCATAGGTAAAGCTGAGATTGTGGACCTCTATGGTTGCCGCAGCGGCGCATGGTCCGGGCCGGCCTTTTTCAAGGGGCTCAGCGGGCATGGCGAGCACGGCATTTATGCGGGCCATGGACGCAGCACCCCGCTGAAAGAGGTTCACGATCCAGCCCAGGGCAATCATGGGCCAGATCAGTATCCAGATATAATTGGCAAAGGCAACAAAATCGCCCGGCGATATCGCTCCCTCAATGGTATAGCGGCCGCCGAAAAAGATCAGCACGCAGATGCTTATATTTGAAATAAACACAATGAACGGGAACAGGGATCCCCAGATTTTGACCAGGGCCATGTTTTTGTTGATATACTCCTGGCTGATTGCCGTAAAGCTTCCGGCATTATCAGGCTCGCGTGCAAAAGCCCGTATGACGGCCATGCCGGCAAGGGTTTCTCGGACCATTTCGGTCATGCGGGAGAAAGCAGCCTGAACCTGCGAGAACCGTTTGTGCAGCAGCCCGCCCATGCGCCATGTGGCCAGAATGATGATCAGCATGGGCATAAGGCACAGCAGGGCAAGCTTCAAGCTGAGGCAGGCCATAAAAATGACCGAGGCCAGGCCGAGCACGACCGTATCAACCATGGCTACCATGCCGATACCGGTGCACATTCTGACTGCGTCAAGGTCATTGGTCATGCGGGCCATGAGATCGCCGGTCCTGGTATGCACGAGCCCTGCAAGGGGCAGGTGGACGGCATGAGCAAAGAGGCGGTCGCGCAGGGCGGTTTCAATTCTGCGGGATGTTCCGATAATGCAGTAACGCCAGAAGAAACGAAGTACGGCGGCGGCAGCCCCGATGGCCACAATGAGCAGCCCGTGCTGCAGCAGCGTGTTCCCCGAAAACGTGGCCAGGGTGAGATCGTCAACCGCGGATTTCAGGACAAGGGGTATGATAAGCTGGAGCAGATCGACGCCGATCAGCGCGGCAAAGCCGGCAGCCAGGTACCAGCGTTCCCGAATAAGATAATCGCGCAGCGAAAGAAATTCCTTCATGCCTCCAGAGTATCATAAAACAACTTTTTTATCATGTTCTCTTGCAGCTTTGTTTACAGTTGACAAGGGCTCGTTCGTGATGTAATAAATTTTTAGGACTAAATTTTCCGGGTGGATGGCTGCAGGCAGTCATCCTTTCTGTTTTTTTAAGACATGCATAAAGGTAGAAGCTGTATGAGCGACAATATCATGACCAAACAGGGGTATGAGGACCTGAAGGAAAAACTCAGGCGCATGACGGTCTATGATCTGCAGGACATCATCAAGGAAGTCATGGTTGCAGCGGCCCACGGCGATCTTTCCGAGAATGCCGAATATACGGCAGCCAAGGAAAAAAAGGCCTTTATCGAGACCCGGATCCGCGAGATGGAGCAGCGCCTTTCAGGCGCCAAAGTAATTGACACCAGCACGCTGTCATCCGACCGTGTCGTGTTCGGGGCCACTGTGCTGCTGCAGGATGATGATAAAGGCGAAGAGGTCGCCTATACGATAGTCGGCGTCGATGAGGCCGATGTAACGCTGGGGAAAATATCCATCAGCTCACCCATAGCCCGGGCTCTTATCGGCAAAGAAGAGGGCGACAGCGTAGCCGTGAAAACCCCGGGCGGTGTGAGGAATTATTCAATAACCCAGATCAGCTTCAAATAAATTTCAAATGAGGTGCCGGACATGAAATACTGTGCGCAGTGCAGCACTGAATACCGCGATGATATCGGCATATGCTCGGACTGCGGAGCAGTTCTTGTCGGTCAGGAGGAGTGGGACCGTATCCTCCGGGCGCGCGAGCAGGAGACGGCAGAGGAGTTTCTGCCGGTAAAGACCGCTGAGGACCAGTTTGCCGCAGAGGTTTTCAGCGATGCCCTTGAAAAGGAGGGCATCCCCGTTATCGTTCGCAGCTTTGCAGAAACCTCGTTTGATGGTATATTTATTCCGCAAAAGGGCTGGGGCATGATCCTTGTTCCAAAAGAGTTCTGCGACCGGGCCCGGCAGATTATTCTGTCTGTAGAAACATCTTTACCTTCGCAATCCGACCAATGAGCATGGCTGCCGGAAGCACACGTCACTATCACAGACTTATCCGGCCTTGTGTGAGAGGCTCAGTCGCCTTATGCGCATGGGTGCTGCTTGTACCCGTATGCTGCGGGGCTGCAACCCTTCATGAAACGGTAAAAAAGGGCGCTGATCTGTATGCCCAGGGAAAGTATGATGAAGCCCTCAATGCTTTTGTCGACGGCCAGATCGAACATCCCGAGGATGCTCAGCTTAAGTATAATATCGCTTCATCAAAGTACATGATGAAGAACTATGAAGAGGCTCTGAAAGGCTATCTCGATGTGGCCGCCACTGCCCGGGATGCGCGTCTTGAAGAAAAGGCCCTGTTTAATGCCGGCAATGCCCTGTACCGGCAGGGGAAGCTTGAGGAGTCCATAGAATATTATAAAAAAGCCCTTGAGCTGGACCCTGCTGACAAGGATGCACAGCAAAATATCGAATTCGTGCGCGAGGAGATAAAAAGGCGCATGAACGAAGCAAAAGATACGCAGCAGAAGCAGCAGGAACAGGAGCAGAAAAAGGACCAGACCTGCAGGAACCCCCAGCAGGATAATCAGACACAGAGCGACGGGCAGCAGCAGGAGCAGAAGCAGGAAGGCCAGCAGGCTCAGCAGGAGCAGCAGCAGGAGCAGCAGCAGAAGCAGGAAGGCCGGCAGTTCTCCCCGGCAGAAGATGAGAAGGCGCCGCAGGATGAAAGCCAGCAGGGGGCTTCGGAGGACATACGTGAGATGACTAAGGAAGAGGCCCAGCAGTGGCTCGACAGCGTCAGGGAAAACCGGGACAATCTTAAAGAAGGCAGGCAGCCGGCAAGGACGCAGGGCGGCGCGCGTTCCGGCAAGGACTGGTAGGATGCGGGGGGAGCCATGAAAGCTGTGAGGCGATTGGCGCTTGTTTGTTTTTGCCTGTCGAGCCTTGTTCTTTTTGTTTCGGCAGGCAGCGCGGCAGAAATCAGCATCAGCGCCTCCGTGGACAAAAACCAGGCGTCGCTTGATGATTATATTGTTCTGAAAGTAACGGTTGAGGGAACGCGCGAAGAGCCGATGATGCCCGATCTGAGCGCATTTAAATTTCAGTCCCGGGGCAGCTCCAGCCAGATAAGCATTATCAACGGCCGCATGTCATCACGGCTCGAGTACAGCTATATACTCTATCCCCAAAAGGCCGGCTCTTTTACCATTGGCCCCTTCATGCTCGATGTAGACGGGAAACAGGCTCAGAGCAGCCCCCTTACCATTACTATTACACAAGCAGACCCTCAAGCAAGGCAGAGTGACGAGGTTTTTGTTACCGCCTCGGTCAATAATGAAAACCCGTACCTGAATGAGCAGATCATCTACACGCTGCAGTTCTGCCGCCGGGTGAAGATTGCCAGCGCAAGCCTGACCGAGCAGCCTTCCTTTGACGGGTTTCTTGTGGAAAGTCTCGGCAAAGAACGAGAATATCAAAAGGTTATAAACGGGCAGCAGTATGCGGTGACTGAAATCCGCCAGGCTCTTTTCCCCATAAAAACCGGCGTTATTGAGATACCTCCTTCGACCCTGCAGGCTGCTGTCGTATCACAGAAACGCTCGCGCCGCGGCGGCGACCCTTTTTTTGATGATTCCTTTTTCGGTTTTACGCAAACCGTTCCCAAAACATTCAGAACCAATCCCCTGACGGTGACGGTGAAGCCACTGCCGGCAGAGGGCAGGCCGGCTGACTTTAAAAAGCTTGTCGGTGATTTTACGGTTGCAGCGCAGCTGAATAAAACCAGGCTTCAGGCAGGCGAATCACTGACTCTGACGCTGAGTATATCGGGCTCGGGCAACTTGAAAAATTTGCAGAATATCGATCTGGGGCAGCTGCAGAATTTTAAGGTCTATGACGATAAGCCCGTTTTTGAACCGTCTCTGGCAAACGGTAAAATCGGCGGAAAGTTGGTGATGAAAAAAGCCCTTGTACCCTTGGTAGACGGTGAGCTCACGGTTCCTGCGATACGCCTGCCGTATTTTGACCCGGCGGCAGGCAGCTATAAAACGGCAACCGGGCCTTCGTTTGTCGTTCAGGTGAGCCCGGCTGCCGACAAGGAAAAAATCGATCTGGTCCAGTCTGCTGCTCAGACTGCTTCACATAAGCAGGCGGTACAGCTGCTGGGCAGGGATATTCTGCCGATTCATACGACGCATGAGGCTTTGAGCGCAGAGCGGCTGTTCCCGGCCCCGGGCCTCGTGCTGCTGCTTGCGCTGGCGCCGGGAGCCTGTTTTTTTGCGGTTTTTTTCGTCAAGCGCGCACGTGACCGTTCTTCCGGCGATCCCGGCATAGCCCGCCTGAAAAGCGCGTACAAAAATTTCACGAAGAATTTTGCCGACGCAAAGAAGGCCCTCGACGGACCGGATGACCGCTTTTACCAGGCCGGTTCAAAAGCCCTGAAAGACTTCATCGGCGACAGGCTCAATATTACCGGACAGGCCCTGACGGTCAAGGACCTCGACGTGATTCTGGGCGGATCGGTCACTGCCGAAATGCTTGACGAGCTGAAGGGTATTATGGATTTTTTTGATTCAGGCCAGTTCGGCTTCAGGAAATACAGCACCGATGAACGGCAGGCCGTATTGGGCAGATTGCAAAAAGCAGTCCTTCATCTGAACAGGTCTTTGCGGAAATGAAACACATACTCTGCATTTTTATTGGTTGCCTCTGCATGACCGCCGCTGCTTACGGCGATGACGGGCAGTCCGATATTTCAACCATTTTTCTGCAGGCCAATCAGGCCTACAAAAGCGGGGATTTTACCGGAGCGGCTGCGGGCTATGAAAAGCTGCTTGCGGCCGGCATGAGCAATGGCGAGCTTCTCTATAATCTCGGCAATGCATATTTAAAAATGAGCGATATCGGCAGCGCCATACTCAATTACCGCAAAGCGGAGCTGTTTATGCCCCGCGATGCGGATTTGGAGGCCAACCTGCAGTATGCGCTGGGGCTGGCACAGGATAAAATCGACTGCGGCGAGGGCGAAAGCCTTTTGAAAACGGTCTGCTTCTGGTATTCCCTGCTCAGCCCCTGTGAGCTGTGCTATCTGTTTGTCGCCGTCAATGCTGTGTTCTGGCTGCTTTTAATCAGTCGGCTTTTTTTGCGCGCCGATCTGCTGGGCCTCGGCCTGTATGTGTTTTTGTTTTTTGCCCTGCTGCTGGGCGCGAGCCTGGGGGTGAAGCTGTACAGCGCGGCTTACAGCAGAACCGGTGTTGTGCTGGCAGGCGAGGTCATGGTCAGGTCGGGCAGCAGCCTGAGCGATACCGTTTTGTTCAAGCTGCATGAAGGAGCCGAGCTGTCCGTTGCCGGCGAAGAAAATGAGTGGCTCAAAATCACCCTGTGCGATGGCAAAAAGGGCTGGGTGCAGAAGTCCTCTATCGGTATCGTGAGCGGCTCATAGGCAGAGCTGCACAATGATTTTCTTAACAGATAGGCGCGCCATTGAGCGCGCCTTTGTTGTTAAAATTCAGCCAGCAGCTTGTGCAGCCTCGCGGGATCGTATGCCCTTCCCGTCAGGGGCCCTTCTTTGAGCCCGTCAATGCGGTCGGTGAATGACGGGCTCTCCTGACGGTACAGGATGCCTAGAGGAATTTTATCTCCCCACTGCCGGGCTTTCACCATGGCAGCCATAAAGTCGGAAGTGTCATGGCCCTCCTTTGCCAGATCATAGACCCGCTCTGCATACCATTGATAGGTGTTTACCTGGTTGAACGACACGCAGGGCTGGAGAATGTCAATAAGGCTGAAACCCCTGTGCCGCACCCCCTCCTGAATAAGCATGCTTAGATGCTCCGTGTCGGCGGCATAGCCCCTGGCTACAAAGCCCGCCTTGAGGGCCAGAGCCACGGCAAGGGGGTTGAACGGCTCGAGTATGACGCCGTGGGGCTGGGCCCGGGTAATCATGCGCAGATCTGATGTGGGCGAAGCCTGGCCCTTGGTGAGGCCGTAGACTTTATTGTCATGTACCAGAAGGGTAATATCGAGGTTGCGGCGTATGGCATTCATAAAATGATTACCGCCCTCCCCGTAGCAGTCGCCGTCGCCGGAATTGACAAGAATCGTGAGGCTGTGGTTTGCCGCCTTTGCACCGGTGGCAACCGGCAGGGCCCTGCCGTGCAGGCCGTGGAAAAAATTGCAGTTCAGGTAATGGGGCGTTTTTGCCGCCTGGCCGATGCCCGATACGATGAGCACATCGCGGGGCGCGAGGCCCAGTTGCGCAAGGGCCTCTTTTATTGATTGTAAAATCGGATGGTTGCCGCAGCCGGGGCACCACTTGTTTTCAACGCTATTGTCGAAATCCTTCGGGCAAGCCATAGCCTACCTCCCTTCCTTCATGACGGCATTGACGATTTCAAGGGGATAGAAGGGCCTGCCGTCGTATTTTAGAACTGTGTGCGCTACGGCAATGCCGGTTTCCTGCCGCAGCAGGCCTGCAAACTGGGCTGTGCTGTTCTGCTCAACGCAGATCAGGCGCTCTGCGCCGGCAAGAGCTGCCTGGGCTGCCGTGCCGGGAAAAGGCCATATATCGCAGAAGTGCATGTACCCTGCATCGACGCCGTCTGCACGCAGCAGTTCGACTGCCTCGGCCACAACACCAAGGGTTGATCCCCAGCAGATGAGCCTGATTGCCGCTTCCGGGTGCGCACCTGTCGGCGGACGCATGTCAGAGGCCATGCCCCGCAGCTTTCGCGCCCGTTTATCGACCATGGCAGTGCGCAGCTCTGCCGATTCGGTTGAGTGCCCGTCTGGTTTATGCTCATTGCCGCAGACCATGACAAGTGTTTCGCCTGCGCAGGGAACAGCGCGGGGCGATATCCCTGAATCGGTCAGGGCATAGCGCTGATAGTCTGACGGGTTTTTCTGCGAGGCATCGTCAATGGTGCGGCTGCTGACCTTTTCCGGCGCCTGCAGGGCATCCTCAAGCGTGAAGAGCGAATCATTGAAATACTGGTCAACAAGGATAAGCGCCGGCACCTGATAGGTATCTGCAAGGTCAAAGGCGCGGGCCGTGGTTTCGTAGGCCTGTTCGGGCGAGCCGGGCGCAAAGACAAAACGGGGAAATTCATCCTGACCGGCATGCATGACCTGCCGCAAATCAGCCTGGGCCGTGCGGGTGGCAAGGCCGGTTGCCGGGCCTGGCCTCTGGGCATTGATAATCACGATGGGGGTTTCAGAGATGCCGGCAAGGCCGACTGCTTCGGTCATGAGACAAAAGCCGCCGCCGGAGGTTGCGGTAAGTGAGCGGACGCCGGCATATGAAGCCCCGATAATCATGTTTGCGGCGGCAATTTCATCTTCCGCCTGCTCCACGACAAGGGGAAAGCGGTCCTGCCAGGCGGCAAGGTTCATCATGATGCCCGTGGCAGGCGACATGGGGTAAAAGGCTGCAAAACGGCAATCGCCGGCAAGGGCGCCGAGCGACAGGGCTGCGGCGCCTTCCATGATCATGCGTTTCCTGCCGGACTCAGGCCAGGCGCCGATGCAGCTGCAGTCAATGCCCTGCACTGCGGCGCGGCCCAGGCGTGCCGCAGTGCAATTATCTTCAAGTACCTTGCTGCTTTTGCCGGCAAATTGCCTGTGCAGAATTTTTTCAAGCATGCCGCCGGGCGCGCCAAGCAGGGCAAGAGCAGCCGCCGTCGCCACGGTGTTGGCCAGTATGTCACCTCCTGCATCACGGGCAAGCTTGAAAAAGGGTATGGGCCGAACGGGTTCTTCTGCCTCTGCATCAGCGGAGTTGAGCAGGCACAGTCCGCCGGGCAGCAGCTCCTCGCGGTGGAGCCGCAGCGTGGCATCGTCCATGGCGATCAGGAGGTTGACGCGGTGGCGCGGAGCGCGCACCTGATGGTCGGCAATGCGCAGCTGGTAAAAGCTGTGACCGCCGCGAATGCGCGATTCGAAATCATTGATGCCGAAGACATACAGGCCCGCCTCGCGGCAGACAGCAGCAAGCAGCTGGCCGACGGTCTGTATGCCCTGGCCTGCCTCGCCGCCGATTGTAATCGTGATATCAATGCCCATCACTGCACCTCGCTTTATTGATGTTCATGCGCCGCTGCCGGTGCACCCCTAGTTGAGCTCCTTGTACACTGCCCGCAGCTCATTGACCCCTTTGTAAATAAGGGCCGAGCTCATGGTGGCGGTTGTAATTGCATCCAGAGCAGGATCGAAAACGAGCTCTTTTTTGAGCTTTTTCCCCATCAGTTGCTTGCGCATGGTTTCAATGTCGTATTCATTCCATTCGACATTGCCGTATTTTGTCAGGTGCACCGGCGTAAAGTCGCGTATGATGCCGCTTCCATCAAAGGTGATGATATAGTGAACGCCATGGCAGACATCGCAGACAGGCTGCTCGCTGATAAGGCTGCTGTACAGGGTGAGGGGCCTGCCTGCGGCATCGACCGTCGCGGCATAGAGCGGTTTTCCGGAGGCAGTGCGTATCTGCTTTATGTCCGTTGCAGGAGCGCAGGCGGGGCATGCCGCAGCCATGCTTTTAGCAGCAGCGTCAAGGGTTTGTTTCGGTGTCAAATTCAGAGCCAGCAGCCGCGTATCGTCACGGGGTATATCTTTTTCCGTGACGCGCCTGGTGAGCGTGCTGATATCCTGTTCAGCGGCTGCTGTGAGGCTTGTGATAAAAAATGATGCATTTTGAGTCAGGCCCTTATGCGTGCCGACCACCACAGCCTCATGATCACGCTTTTTGAGAATCAGCATGAACGGCGTGCCTCCCGGCTCTCCCAGGGCATCATAAAAGGAAAATCTCTTATCCGGAATAAGGGGGAAGGGCACCTCATGCCGCTCCTTATACTGGGCAACCTCCCGTTCATTATTGCCTGCTCCTATGCCGATGAAGCGTACCTTGTTGCGCAGCACCGGGTTTTTTTGAACGGCTTTGTAGACATCGTTGATGACCGGGGCCTGCGCCTGGCAGGAGCTGCAATAATTGTTGAAAAACTCGACGAAAATAATTTCGGCGTTTATGTCGGCTATGGAGAAGCTGTTTTTTGTGAACAGGGAAAGCAGCCCGCGGTCAATGCCGAAATAGGCGAGCTGTTCTGCCGAGAGGGCATAGTCCGACCTGACGGCAGGAAAAGTATCTCCGACAGCTATAACTTTCTTCGGCCCCGCATATGCGGGTATGCTTATGCACAGGCACAAGAGCACGGCAAGGCAGGCGTATCGATGTATCATGGTTGGTCCTTTCGTTTTTTTGGCACATAAAATATGGGTTGGTCAGGAGCTCCGGCAGCCTTGTTAAGCAATTCATGAATCGCGATCTGCTCTTGCATGCTCAGCTTGCGCGGCCCTTTGCCATGTCCGCGACAGGCCCGGCAGCGGGTTTCCGAGCAGAATTGGCAGAATAAGCAGTCCGGGCATTGTGGCTTTTTCGATTTATCCATCAATTTTATAGTAAAATAATGTCCATGGCGAGGTCAAGGTAAAAGAAAACCCGGTGCGCCGCAGCAGCAGCCTCTGCGGGGGCACTGGCTTGTTGTCCTTGCAGGGACATTGTATATCTGTTATTAGATAGTGTAACACACTATTAACCAGGGGGAGCATGCGGCAATGAAAAGAAACTTATTTTTGTATGCAATTCTGTGTCTGGCGGCAATCTGCGCCGGTGTTGAAAACGCTTCTGCAATCAATGTGGGTGATCCCTTTCCCCCGTTCTCCCGGGAAAATATTCTCACCCCGCAGGAATGCTCGTATCTGCGCATTCCGCCGGACAGGGAGTTTTCATTAAGCGAGCTGACCCATGATATCATAATTATAGAATTTCTCAATGTGTACTGCCATACCTGCCGCATGCAGGTCGAAATTTTCAATGAACTGTTCACGGCCATTCAGAAGGACCCCGAGCTGAGCAGCAGGGTGTGCATGCTGGGCATAGCCGTGGGCAACAGCCTTGAAGAAATACAGGACTTCAGGAAAAATTTCGGCGTGCTGTACCCCATTCTTTCCGACAGGGATAAAGCAATTTTTAATACGACGGGCAATGTGCAGGGAACGCCCCATACCTATATTCTTCGCAAAGAGGAGCAGCGCTTTATCATTGACTATCATGCCGGCGGCGTTACCTCCAAGGACCGCTATCTCAACACGGTCAGGTTCGCCCTGCGCGGGTCTTTTGCCGGCACAACGCCCGGCAACCGGGCGCCTGCATTTGCAATCAAGACTGCCAGGGGCATTATTGACGGCAAAAAGCTGCAGGGGAAAAAGTGTCTGCTCTATTTCCCTTCCGGCAAGCGCTACCCCGTAGCAAACGATACGCGCAACCGGAAAAACCAGATAAAAATTCTTATGGATATAAAAAAGCAGTTTCCTGAGGTTCCGGTGCTTATCGTTCAGTATAAGGGCTTTGCCCTGCCGAAGGTGCTGACAGCAGAAGGCTTTTACGCCGGCGATCCCGTCGATGCCAAAGCCATGGCGCAATTCAGGGCCAAAGAAGGCCCGACAGTGTATTTTATAAATGAGTACGGCCGCATCGCCTTCAAGGACGAGGGCATAACGCTGTACAATGCTCAGGCCATTATTCAGGGAAAAGGTGAATATAAGGCTGTGCCTGAAGCGAAGGAAGAAGATATCCTCAAGCTTATCCGGACCCATGTTGAGAAAGACGGCAAAAAGTCCGCCGCCGTTGAAAAGGAAGTCCTCGATAACGGCAACGCCGTCTATGTAATCGCCCTGGAGCCTCGGCGTGACGGCATTTTTCTTTTTGCCCGGCTTGAGAGCAGGCCAAGCCTCTGCGATGTGTGCCATGACAGCCATTTCTTCTATGTGCTGGATCAGGATGGCGTTATCCGTGACTTTTTCTTTTTGCAGCTGACAAAGCTGGGCAATATTCCGTGGACCGATGAAGACGTGACAAAGATAAAAAATCAGATTATCGGCAAAAACATTTTTGGCGATTTCCCCTTCGACCCGAAAGCAGACGCGGTTACCACGGCCACCATGTCTTCAAGTCTCCTCTACGAGTCGCTGAATGCCGGCAAACAGGTATTCGCTGAGCTGAAGACCTACAAGTTCCGCTATGAGCACTGGAAAGAGGTGTGCGTGAACAATATGTGCGCGGTCAGGGCTAAGCTTGCCGACATGAAGCACAGGCAGCCTGATCTTCTGGTGGACGACGCCCTTCTGCAGAGCACCGCGAAAGAGATCAAGGCCACATGCCCGCTTGACGGGACCTATTTATTTTTAGACAACACCATCATGTGCAGCAATCACGGGATGGTGCCGGATATCTGCAAATAAAAAGCTGTTTTCGGGAAAGAGCTCTATGGCAAGATCACGGCTTGTGTTTTTTCTGTGTTCCCTGGCATGCCTTGTCCTGTGCGGTGCGGTCGGCGCTTCCGCGCAGGCAGACGAGCTTGTGGATTTCACGCTGAACGATTTTACGACCAGGCAGCAGATTTCCACCTCGTCATTCCGCGGGCGGGTCATGCTGATCATTTTCGGCTCTATTTACTGCAAGCCCTGCGTCGAGATGCTGCCTGTCGTGCGCCGGCTCAGGGACACCTATGAGCAGGCAGGGCTTGTCGTTGTGGGCATCGACATCGATGTGGGCTGCGATGACCAGAAAATCACCCAGTTTATCAAGGATCACCAGATACGGCACCTGTACCTCATCGACACGATTAAGGTCGCCAGGCAGAACAGGGTGTTTACTCTGCCCACAACCCTTATCGTCAACCCCCAGGGCGGCATAGAAAAGCGGCTGCTGGGGGTTCATGACTTCGAGAAGATCGAGGGCATAATCAAAAAGGTGCTGCCCGAAGGCTGCAGCAAGCCTTATTTGCCGCGGTAGAGGGGCGGTGCCCTTGTGCGGAGGTTCGGCATGAAAAAAAGCGATATATGCCTGTCGTTTCTGCTGCCGGTTGCGCTCTTGCTTGCAGGCGGCTGCAAGAATTATGGCGAAGGAACGCTGAAAGGCCTTGTGCAGAACGGACCTTCTCATTACTCGGGCGAAATTCAGGGCATCATGGGCGTTACCGTGACAGCCTTTGATGCCGCTGATGACAGCATTTCTGCAACCTCGCTGACCGGCACTACACCTGCCGATGCCGGTTTGTACAGCATCGACCTTCCGCCAGGAACCTATCGCCTGAGGTTCGAGAAAGGCAATCCCGATAATCAAACGGGGTATGCGCCTGAAGCGTATTATAATGTGTATGTGCCCCCAGCCACGACACTCTGGCTTGAACCGGTTACCCTTATCAGCTATGACGATTATAAAAACGGCGGCATAAGCGGCACGATCTCCGATGCTTCTGACGGCTCGGGGCTTGTGGGCGCTGCGGTCAGCCTCCGGTCCGGGGTGAATACGGTTTCGGGAGCGGTCGCAGCCACGGCAACT
>JAFGCP010000161.1 GCA_016932595.1 Deltaproteobacteria bacterium | reverse complement strand
GCGCACCCGGAGGGCACAGACATTTACAACATTATCAGGCTGAACTGTGATGCAGCCCCCCGTGACAGCATGCGGGCTCATTTTCTGACCGTGGCCGCTGTGTCCGGCAGCCCCGCTGTGGCGGCACAGCTCTTCGGCCGGTTCACGACCGCGGCAGGCGCACTGCTCTGCGAAGATATGGAATCTGCGGCCATTGCGCTTGTTGCCCTGCGGGCGGGTATTCCCTGCACGGTCGTGCGGGGCATATCAAATCTCTGCGGAGAGCGCGATCATGCTCGCTGGGAAATAGGGGAGGCGGCTCAGGCTGCCCAGGAACTGCTGCTTCAAATACTTCGGCGCCATGAAAAAACCGCTTAAGCTCGGCATATCTCCATGCCCCAATGACACCTATATTTTTGATGCCTGGGTAAACGGCAGGCTCGGCCCGGATGCTCCTGCGGTTGACTGCCGTCTGGAAGATGTCTCAACGCTCAATGAGCTTGCCTTCGGCCATGGGCTTGATGTGGCGAAAGTGTCCTTTTACGCCTATGGCCGCCTGCGCGACAGCTACGGGCTGCTGCATGCAGGCGGGGCGCTTGGCCGGTGCTGCGGCCCCCTCATCGTGGCGGGAAAGCCTGGTATACCCCCTGAACAGCTTGCCGGCCTACGCATTGCCGTGCCTGGCCGCTGGACAACGGCAAACCTGCTTTTGTCTCTCTACGCGCCCGGGGCTCACAACAAAGAGTATATGAGCTTTGATGAAATCATGCCTTCCATTTCCGCAGGCCGTGTCGATGCCGGCGTCATCATCCATGAGGGCAGATTTACCTATCAGCACCATGGCCTGTGCATGGTGGAGGATCTGGGGGCATGGTGGGAGAGCACCACCGGGCATCCGATCCCGCTCGGGGCCATCATCGCAAAAAAAGAGCTGGGGCCTGACACCACTGCGGCTGTTGAGTCAGCCATCCGCGCAAGCCTGCAGCATGCGCGCGCCAACCCGGCTGCAGCACGCGCCTTCATGAAGCAGCATGCAACCGAGATGGATGCAGCCGTTATGGACAGCCATGTCGCCCTGTATGTAAATAAGTACAGCCTTGATTTCGGTAAGGACGGCATGGCAGCCATTGAGCACTTGCTTGGGCTGGCAAAGGCAAAAGGATTGCTGTAACAGAAGCATTTAATAATCCGTGAGGCTGCAAAACAGGAATCGTGAATCAGAGTGGGCGTAGAGGATTTAATAAATCTCAAAACGAGTTTTCAGGCTAAGGAGTTTTCTATCAAGGGTATGCAGTCGCATGCCGGAGGCAACAGCAGATGCCAGCAAATGCGCATCAACCCAGCCGATGCCTTTTCCATAGAGCTGATTATTGTTGATAAACGACAGCACAGCCTGATCGGCAAGCCGTTTTGCCTGAGGCATGGTGATCATCAGCGAAATAATTTCATCTCTGTTTTTTAAATTACCGCAGGCAAGCTCACCGACAATGAAAGGATGAATGGCAACTATGCCATCCAGCAGCAGTGCCCGCAAGTGAGCATTATCGTTTCTGAAATGGTCTATCCAGATCGATGTATCGGCAAGCACCATCATACCGCAGTGCCTCTTCTGCGGCGAGGACCTGCAAGCGCTTTTTTCTCCGAGCCGCCGAGCATGGCAAGCCGCCTGCTGTTGTGCTGAGCAATGAGCGCCTCAAGCCCCGCATGTAGAAGAGGTGTTTTGTCATGAATATTGGTAATGGCAATCGCCTTTTTTACCAAATCATCGTTCAAAGTAACCGTTGCTTTCATAGTATGCTCCCCAATATTTTTATAAAATTATATCATATCTTCCAGCGTACCCTCAATACTCTTTATTCCTTCATCAAGCTAGAAAGATATACACTCGGGTTGATCCGCCGCTGCTCTGAGCTGTCAGGTCGAGCAGCTCGTGTATATCCTGAAGCTGCGGATATAGTCGCGCACGCTGTCGGGCACCATGCCGTCGATGGGCTGGCCCGAGCGGACGCGGCTCCGGATATCGGTGGATGAAATGGAGAGGGCGGGCAGTTCATTCACCAGCACATAGGGCCTGAACTCCGGCGGCACCTGCTGCAAAAGCGATTCCATGTACTGCCCGGGCCGCGTCGTTGCAATAAAGCTGCACAGGCCCGGATACATGCGCGACTTTTCCGTATCAGTGATGGTCAGCAGGGTATCAAGGCCGATGATGAAATAATATGAGCAGTCCTGCCCGTACAGTTTCTTGAGCTCCTCGACGGTGGTGCCTGCATACCAGGGGCATTCCTCCCTGCCCTCAATGCCCGATGCTTCAAAGAAGGGCATGCCGCTGATGGCAAGCTCGACCATGCGAAGGCGGTGCATAAACGGGGCAAGATCCGGCCGCGGTTTATGCGGCGGGCAGTAGGCAGGCACAAAGATGACCCGGGCAAGGGAAAACGCCTCCAGCGCGCCCTCGGCGATTCTCAGATGCCCCCGGTGCACGGGGTCGAAGCTGCCGCCGATAATGCCGATGCGCGAACCGTCCGAAACGCTGTTGTTTAATGCTTCACCTGCCATGCTCCTGTATATAGCATGCTTGACAATGCTGTCCAGAATAAGCTGTGTGAATCTTGATCAGGCGGTTTTTTTGACATTGCGAGTCCTCCACAGCGGACGCGGCAATCTCTTACTTCTGGCAGCATTGCAGGGCATGATCAAATGCCGCGTGCTCCGGCGCTTCAGACAACCCATACAGCTCTTCAATCTTTCTCAATTGCCTACGATTTTTTCAAACGAATGACTACGGTAGTCTAAATTTTTTAAAATTATAGACCACAAAAAACAAAAACCTTATACGGAATAAACTTGTATGTATTGGGTAAGGAAAATACTTATTAGGATTGAGAGGATAAATAACTCTGGAGGTTGGCTTTTTTGTTTTGCAGGGAGAGCTTTTTGCGGATATTTCTTCTGTACACTTCAACGGTCCGGGCGGAAACATTCATGTGGTGCGCGATTTCCTTGGTTGTCATGCCTGATTTTACCAGGTTTGCCACCACGATCTCGCGGGGCGAAAGCTTGTATTCCTTTTTTGACAGAGCTTGTATAAAAGGAGAGAGGATATCAAGCACATGTGATTCCAGTATTTCAACATAGGATTTCTGGCTGCAGCCTTTGCATGTCTGCTTCATTCTGTCGAAATACGGCATGACGAGCCTTTGCATGTTGGCCACGATGTTGTCTTCCATGGTGCGCTTGTCTTCATCCCGCTTCTGCAGCAGAACCCGCAGGGCCGTATTGATCTCCTCGAGCTGCCGGTTGCCGGCTTCCAGATCCTGGTCTTTCTTTTTCAGCATCAGCTCGTCCTGCTTGCGCCTGGTGATGTCCCGAATAGAGGATGCCGCCCCCCTGGCATCACCCCTGGCATCATACAGCAGCCCCACATTCACCTCCACGGTCAGCTTGCTTCCGTCTTTTTTCTTGTAAACCGTTTCGTAGTTTTCAACAAATTGGTCTTGCCACAGCCTATCAATAATGGAAGGATTTTCATCAAAAGAAAGCTCAACCGGAGAAAGCATTGCAAAATGCTCACCCACCATCTCCTCTTCAGTATACCCGAACAGGTCAAGGGCCGCCTTGTTGACCATGAGTATGGTCCCCATTTCATCGGTCACGATAAAAGCATCGCCGCTTACCTGAAACAATCCTTCTAAAAACAGGTGCCTGTCTTGTTGGTCGATTGCCTGCATGGTTTCAGGTTCCTCCCTTGTTTCCCGCGTCTATTCCCTATTGTCAACGGCAGTCACAGCGCGCCGGGCCGGTTTTATAAGCATTTGCACATACAAAAGCCGCCCTCTATTTTCCCAATAGTCCCTTGTGGTGCATTTTAATACGTAATTTATATACCCATTATATACAAATTTATACAGTGTAAGTATTTTAACTTTTTTAGTCTATATTTGCAAATACATAATTCAGTTGCTGCGCAGTTGTGTTTTGGAGATGCGGGTAGCGGAGTTTCGTTTGAATATCCGTGATGTATGCAAAAATTTCAAATTACGAAAGGAGGAACCAAGGATGGAGTAGATGAAAGAAAGAATTATGGGATAGCTGCTGAATTATGTATGTGAAACACCTAAGGACAATCATGAAAAACAATAAAGGAGGGCTGAATGAAAAAGTTATTAACAGTATTGCTGCTGTGCGGCTCGATTTTTCTGTGTCAGACTACCAACGCCATTGCTGATGATCCGCCGGTAATAACTGGTGGACCGTATCTGGCATGTGGCTATTGGCCTCCGCTGCCGATAGATCCCGATTTTCCCATCTTCATTAAGCAGAATTGTAATGTTCTATGGACCTTCAGCGATGATTTCGAAACATGCAACGATGAATGCACGCACAGAGCAAGATATAAGAAGATCGGTGGCGAATGGAAAAACCTGGCTGTTATCGATGACCCGGTCCAGGGGTATGCCTATTGCGGGCTGCCGGTTGAAATATTGGTACGAAACAAAACGTATAAGTTTGAGTTTTCAATAACGGACTGTGCCGGTCAAACAACGACGTCACCACAGTATTATTTCGCGTTCGGGATTGATATGGATCTCGATAGTGTTCCTGACGAAGAGGACAACTGCCCGGGCGTCTACAATCCCAACCAGGGTGATGGCGACCGCGACGGCATCGGCGACTGCTGCGACCAGAGTCCGGGCTGCGGGGGCGGCTGCGGCCAGTATCCCTGCGACACTACCTGCTCTAAATAGCGCGTTAAAACAAAATGTAATTGCGGCAAAGGCCGGCCTGTTCAAGGGCCGGCCTTTGCTTTTTACACTATGATCAAGAGAGTTTGTAGCATGCAACGGCAAAATCCTTTGTGCTTCACTGCGGACTGGCAGAGCATGCAGCCCATGGTTTCTCCGCTCCAGCATAGTAAAATTGTGCAGGCAGAGAGCGCCGTTTTTTAATATTTTGTTACAGCAGTTCATTGTCTGGTGAGCCGTGAGCTTAACGAAGGGTCGAACCACGCACGGACACAAGGCGTCTGATGCAATCCTTGAAAATTCCGACAAACTCAGGACGAACGGACTAAGAGCCTATCCTGATATTAAACATAAATGTTTAAACTTCTAAAAGCGATAAGGCCAAAGACAAAATGAAGCAGCCCAATATAGT
>JAFGCP010000160.1 GCA_016932595.1 Deltaproteobacteria bacterium | reverse complement strand
AGGGTGTTTTCATCATACCAGGTATAGGTATTATCGCCGTCATGGGGATTATCATAGTCGGCCTCAAAATCGTGGTGGTTTTTTATTTCCCAGATGAGGCCGGTTTTCAAGTCTTGCACCATTGACCAGTCGCCGGCAGTGTCGGGAACCAGGCTTCCGTCCTGCGACAGCTTTACAAACCGGCTTGAGGTGATTGCAATTTCAAGGCTGTCTGATGCCGTGCTGGTAAATTCATTGGTCACGGTCACGGTTGCCGTATAGATCCCCTGGCCGTCATAGGTATGCTGTACGGTAAAGCCTGCGGCTGATGTGCCGTCCCCGAAGTCCCATCGGGCCGTAATGCTGCTGCCTTTGAAGGTGCCGGTGACGGCTGAGAACAGTACCTCCTGGCCGCCGGCAAACTCGGCCTGTGCCAGGGGCAGCACAATCTCGACGGGCTTAGCGGCAGGGCATCCCGCGCAGAGCACGACTGCGGAAAGCAGCATGAGGCGGCGCCAGTTCGTTGTGGCGAGCGGCATGTTCATGATTTAACCTGCGGACACATAGCCGGAGAAAAAAAAGACTTCTGAAAATGCGCCATTGGTAAAGGTGATTCCTGCGCCGGAAAGAAAATCTCCCAGCAGCAGACCGACCATCAGCATAAAGAGGTCTTTGTTCTTTTCGACTTCGGGCGCTGAAAAGAAGGCTCCTACCCCGTTTGCGAAAGCATAATACGAGCCAAACCCGCTGTAGGTCGACATCAGCAGTACGCCGTCGCTTTTAAACGTAATGGTTGTGGCCGGTTCCGCAACGTAGCGGGAATAAATATATACGGAATACTTTTTGCCGGTCACGCCTTCTGCAACCGCCGGCCGGGGCACGGTTGTCATTGTGATGACACATACGAGGGCCAGCAGAGCCATCCTTACTAATGTACTTTTCATGGCATGCTCCTAAAAAAGCCGGGCGTGCTCGTGGCAGCACGCCCGGCCATAACGATTTACTGCTGATAGCGGCAGGGAACTATCTTTTGAAGCTGGCCGCTGGTCAGATCAAACTCAAAGCGCTCCAGCAGCCGGGCAAGCCTGCGGCTTGCTCCTTTTTTAAGAGCTGTGGTGAAGGCTGCGATACTCTGCAGCTGCTGCTTGGTAATAACTGCCTGTTTACCTGCTGCCAGTGTCCGCACAGGGGGCGCTACAATCTGCAGCAGTTCGCCAGCGTGGCCGCGAAGCCCGCTGTCGCCAAGCAGACGCAGCGTCACCTCGGGAGCGCAGCCGTAATAGGCGCGAATATAATTTTTGCCTGCTGCTGATTTTGCCAGCACGGTGTCGCGGAATTTCCGGAACATGTTTACCTGCGTTTCATTGTCGTCGATATGTCTGATCGGACAGAGCGTCCGGTTATCGCTGCCCGGCGCCAGGCGGAACTCGACCGTCTGGTTGTCTCCTTCGGTCACGATGACGTCCTCGGTCTTGCTTCGGTAGCCTTCAGCCGAAGCGCTGATGCTGTATGTTTTTCCTTCGGCATCGGGCCCCGACAGCATGCCCTGCAGCATGAATTCGCCATTGGCGTCGGTGAGCGCTTCATAGCCGCCCATGCCGGTGTATACGAGTGCATTGGCAAGCGGCTTCTGGCCCGCGAAGGTGGTCACTTTGCCTTTCACATTGCCGTTGCGCAGATTGCCGTAGACAACAATTTTCTGCTCATTGAGCAGGCCCCAGCCCGCATCGGTCTGGTTGTTTCTCCAGTCATATTCCGTCGTGCCTTCAGGCAGCGGATCGACCCGGATAGCGGCGACGCCGCGCGCGGAAAAGCCGCCATTATGGTCGGTATTTACTTCATCTTTATCATAGGGCCAGGGCTCGGCGTCTGGTGTTGCCGAATTTGCCTGGCGGTCGGGATAGCCGGGGTTCCACTGCGGGGGCACTGCCCGGAACGGGCCTTCGCCATTGAGCTTGTTCTGGTCATCCTGATAGGCAATATCAAGATAGGCGCCGTTTACCTTATAGGCCAGCAGCAGCTTCAAACCGCCATCAACCGTTATGGTCTGGCCATTGGTCCTGCCGGTGCAACCCGGAGCGCTGTAATTGACCCAGCCGCCATTGGCGGAGTCGGCCGTGGCGTCATACCAGAACGGGGCTGCCGGAAAGGTTCCCTCGATAAAATAGTTTTTGTTGTTGCTTGTGCGGGCATAGGTATAGCTATAGCCGTCGGGCGCAGTAACCGTGACGCCGGTGCTCTCAGCAGCCCAGCCTGTCGCTTCAAGCAGCTCCTGCATAATGAAGCCGGTATAGGTTGCGTAAAAATCCAGACCGTCTGATCCTCCGCGGCTCGTGTTCATGAGCATGAACTGCTCATGGGGCATCAGCATATTTTCCAGCTCGTCGAGGGTCAAAAAAATATGGGGGGCCGGCACTTTTGCCGGCGTGTCGAGCGCGTCACCGGGATAGCGAAGGGCATTGATTTCCGTTATGTTGCTATAGGTGTCATTGTCGGAATCAAAACCCTCAATGGCTGCAAATGCGGCAACGCTTCGGCCGGCGGCCATATAGGCTGCACCATAGGGATTAAGGGTTTTGGTGATATCGCCTGATCCATCATAACCATATTCGCCATGGCAATACTGGCAGACGCTTTCGGTGACCACGGTCCCTGATTTGGTGGTATAGGTATTGCCCGCATGGCACAGGGCGCAGTCGTCAAGCTTGGTTCCCGTCTTATCGGGATAGGTTTGCAAAAATTTCGGGGCGTCTTTTTCATCCATATGGTGGTAGGCGCCAAAGGCAGCGCTGCCCATCCCCAGAAACACTGTTACGATAATCATACAAAGCGCTTTTCTCATCTTGTGTCTCCCTTCTTTTATAAGCTGCATATACTGTTAATGCTTTTTGCCTGCCGTCATATCACCCCCGTTCTGCTGCGAACTCGGCCGCGCCGCAGGGGAAACTGTTTTCCCTGCGGCAGGGCCGGGTTCTGGAGGAGAAGGCAGGCAAGCTGTTTATTGTTACTGCAATCTAAAATTCGAGCTGGAGGCGCGCCATCCAGGCATGCTCGATATCACGGTAATAGGCATTACCATCAGCATCATTGCCCAGAAACAGCGGGTCGCGGAAGCGGCTTCGGCTGTAATTGAGCGAAAACCTGACCATGCTGTTGAGATACCAGTTAAGGGCTACCGTCAGCGAATTGGCTTCGCGCACGCTGTTGCCTTCATAGACCAAAGACTCATACACGATCTTTTCCGCTTCGAACTGCTGATACATACACCCCAGCCCCCAGGCGCCCCAGCCCCCGGTGCGCATATTGAAATCCCTGATCGGCCGAATTTTTCCCAGCACACCTCCTTTCAGCTCAGGCCTCTCTCCTGTCAGCATCACCAGCATGCCCGCGTACCATGAGCGCAGGGAAAAATCGAAGGGCTCGGTGTCGGAGAGTTTCACGCTGCCATAATCATTTTTTATATACTCAGCCATCAGCGCCACGGGCCCGAGCGTATAGGCCATTTCAAAGCCGCAGCGGTTCAGATCATCGATCTCTTCGGTCATGTGGAATTTCGCCCGGGGCTGGACAGTAAAAAATGTTGTGCGCGCAGGAGTTTTGATCTTCAGGCTAAAGTCCGAGGTGTCCAGCCGCGAGGCCGAATATGAGCCGCCGACCTGGAGGGTTTTCAGAAAATCAGGCCCCCAATGATGCAATGGTTTAAAGACCAGGCGCCCCGTCACCTGCTTTTCATCCTTTTGGCTGCGCCGGTCGGCATCGGTGTCGTCGCCGTTGAACACACCCACCCCATACATGATTGCTTCATCATACAGGCTGCCGTGCAGCATAAGCCCTACGTCGCGGCCCGGAGTGAGGTAAAAGCCCATGGATCTTTCGGTGAACACGAGATTCTTGTCTGCCGTGAGCTGCTCGAAGCTGAACGGCTCCTTGAACTGCCCCATGCGCACCTGCAGCCAGGGCAGGCCGTCGTAATTGATATAGGCATCGATCAGGCGGTTGCTGCTTGAGCCCTCAAGCTCTGCCTCAAGGCGGTAGGAAAAATCGCGGAATATGCGGCCATACAGCCAGAGCCTTCCGCGCCGTATGTCGAAATCATTGTCGATGGGATAACTGTTTTGAAACATCAGGTAATCGGCCTGGATGAGGCCGCCGATACCCAGCTCAAAACTCTTGTCCTGCAGGCCGATTTTAAGGCCCTCATCATAGCGGACCCTGACTTCCTTTGCCTCTTTTTCAGCTTTCAGTTGCAGGGCCTGTTTATCTTCTTGATCAAGAGTTGCTTTTATTTCGCGGGCCTGCGGTTCGGTAAGCGCACCATTTGCTTTTAAAAAATCCAGCAGCTTCTGGTCAGCAAGAGGGCCGGCATGCATGGCCGTGGGCATAAGCAGAAGTAAGCAGAAAAAGGCGATCTGAAATAGTTTTATCATGACTCTTTCCAAAAAAAAGCCGGTTCCGTGCCAAAGCAGGGAACCGGCTTGCGCGCAGGCAACCGTATTCTCTCTCCTTCCCCAGCACGGGAGGCATGGCCTTTTCAAGCCATACCCTGTCGGCCGCGCTTCATAGGCTTTAATCCAGTAGAGCGCCGCGGCTCGGAGATGAAATATCTTCAGCAGAGCCCGTAAGCTCTGCACTATCATTTATTTAGAAAATAGCACCCCCTGTGTGCCGCGCCGTTGGCGGAATATCGCATTTTTCTCATGGGGGCCATATCTACGATGCAGCCTTACTATACCGAAAACAAATAGCCTTGTCAAGCCAAATAAGTTATAATTGGTAATAATAAGTTATTATTGGTTTATATAGCGGCCTTAGTACACATCCCCACTGAAAAGGCTACAAAAAAACCCGTAGGACGGACAAAGAACCTGTTTAACCTGCAAAACCTTTTTGTGCCGGACACGCT
>JAFGCP010000159.1 GCA_016932595.1 Deltaproteobacteria bacterium | reverse complement strand
AAGCGGTTTCAGCAGCATACCGATGAGCTTGCCAAGCTTATCAGCGGCCATCAGGCACTGATCATCGGCCCTATCCGGCAGGAGATACTTTCCGGCTACAGCGACGCCGGGCAGTTTGCGCTGCTGCGTGAAAAACTGGCGTATTTCGAAAACTCGCCTATTTTTGACTCTGATTACGAACTGGCTGCGGAATTTTCCAACAGATGCCGCATAAAGGGCGTGCAGGGCTCGCATACGGATTTTCTTATTTGCGCTGTTGCCGCACGACTCGACACGCCAGTTTTCACTACCGACAAAGACTTTTTCAATTACCGCAAACATCTGCCCGTTCTGCTGCACGAAATCAGACAGGCTTAAAGTGTTGTTTTTTTTTGCGCTGATTTAAAAAAACAGTAAAAAGTAGAACTGCTGTACCTGTCAGTTTAAAACTGACGAGTAGGAAGCGCCCAGAAAAAATATGGGGAAAATAACACAAAAAGAAAAAGTATATGGTTGTCTTCTTGTGTGAATATGGTGTAAATATGGGAACGTTGTTGACTACGTTGATTTATTCCCTGCGCGACAGCGTTTTTGAAACAGCTGAAGTTGACACGCCAGTATGCCGGGCAATTTCAGCCTGCGGTATTCCATATCGGTCAAAAAGCGTTGCGATTATCTGTTTGCGCACACGCGCTACGACAGGACGACGGCTCCCGTGCTGCAATTCGCTAACTGCGATCTCCTCTTCCCTGCATGCCTCACCGATCACCGCTTCCGCTATTTTCTTCCTTTCCAGGGCCGAATATTGCCGGCGTATCATGCTTTCCGCTTCACGCAGCACCTGATTAACGAAATCCCCACTACCCAAAATTCGCTCATCAGATAGTAAACGCCCTCCCTGTTTGCGCACGGACAGCACCTCGGACCACCCCCCCAGTGATCGCAGGAGACCGCCGCCAACCAGCTCGGGCCTGTGCCCCTGCGTTATCCCTTCACCGACATAGCGCCGGTAGGCTCTTTTTGCCACCCCCGCTTTCCTGCCAAAGCAACTCAGCACAAAATCCCTGTCCTGTGCCGCCACTGCTTTGCCGCCCATTATATAATGGTGACCGCTCCAGGGATAGCTGTCCAATGCTTCCATGTCTCTAACCAGCCCGGCCCGCAATGGGTTGAGATGTATATAGCGGACCAGTTCTTTCATATACACATCTTCATCACACACGATCGATTTATACCGGTTCTGAAACAGGTGCCCATGCCGTCCCTGCTGCCGGTTATAGTATCCGGCATACCCCGTCAGCAGCCGTCGCATGTACTGGGCAAGCCCTGCAGTTCCGCTGCGCACTAACATATGGGCATGATTGGTCATCAATGCCCATGCATATATCTTTGTTTGTGTCTTTTCTGCAATCTGGCTCATTCGGGATACAAAGTCACCCCGATCTGCATCGCCATTGACGATTTCGCGCTTTTCTATACCCCGGATTATTACATGGTGCACCGTGCCCGGCGCATCAAGTCTTGCACATCTTGGCATCTTTGCCCCTGTTTAGGTTATTGAATCTCGTGGATTAATCAGTATCACACCAAGTTAACAAAGTCAAGAACGTCCCCTACTACTCATGTAGACCTGAACCCTTATCCCTGTTCGCTTTTTGTAACTAAAAATAGTTGCAAGCCTCTGTCGCGTATGTTATTTTCTTATTATGAGTAAACGCGATAAGCTGCTCAAACGATTAGCGTCGAAGCCTTGTGATTTCACCTGGCAGGAGCTTACAGCGCTTCTTGCCGGCTTTGGCTACAGCGAATTGCCGGGCGGTAAAACAGGCGGTTCACGAGTCCGTTTCTGGCATGAAACCCGCGAGCCGATAACCCTGCATAAGCCCCATCCGGCAAACGTGCTCAAAAAATATCAGGTGCATGATATTTTAGAAACCTTGAAAAAGGAAGGCCTGCTATGAAAGACATGATGAAATACAAAGACTATTACGGATCGGTGCATTATAGCGATGAAGACGGCGTGTTTCATGGAAAAGTAGAATTTATCCGGGCTCTGGTGAGCTACGAAGGAACAGATGTGAAAGGCCTCCGCAGGGCTTTTCATGAGGCCGTTGATGATTATCATGCGCTATGCAGGGAAAAAGGCAAAGAGCCAGAGCGGCCCTTGAAAGGCTCCTTTAATGTGCGTGTGCCCTCCAGCCTTCATCAGGCCGCCATGCAGAAGGCCATGGCTCTCGGTATTTCCCTGAATCAGTTCATGCAAAGGGCTATTGAACACGAGGTTTCCACATAAGCATTGCCTTTCTTCTTTCCTGTTTGATTTCCCTGCCGGAGCCGGTAGTGCCCGGTTAAGAGATGCTATTTTCATAAAGCCGCGCAGACACAGGGGCCTGCCCCTACTTGACACAAAAAAAGCAGCGGGCTTCGTCATTTCATGAAGCGCGCTGCTTTTTTATTTTAATATTCTATTATGACTTGTACTTCTACTCGCAGGAGAATTCCACACGCCGGTTATTGGCGCGGCCTGCCGTCGTATCATTGGTGTCGACCGGCGGAGCCTCGCCATAGCCCCTGACGGCAAGGCGGCTGCTCCTGACGCCTCGTTTGATCAGGTAGTCCTTCACCGCCTGGGCGCGCTTGCTCCCGAGGGCCACGTTGTAGCGCTCGGTGCCGGTAACGTCGGTATAGCCCTTTAGCTCAATGTTGATGCCCATGTTCCCGGCCGCATTGAGCACTTTGGCCAGCTCATCGAGCTTCTTGGCGGCGCACTTTTTAATGATCGCCTTGTTGTAGTCGAACAGAATGGCCGGAATGCAGCCCGATGCCGTAATCTCGGCGCCCCGGGGCGTATTGGGGCACGTGTCGGCTTCGTCGCACACCTCATCGAGATCCTGATCGTACATGCACTTGGTAAACAGCACCTTTTCCACGAAATCGGTCATGGCCGCACAATCGGCAAGCTGAGCGGCATTTGCCACAAAGCCGTTGCCGCCGGCCTTCACCACCTTGTCCAGAAACATTTTTTTGTCAAGGTCATCGCCGATCTGTATGGCGTACACGCAGAGGTTATCGCCCATCGCCTTTTTCAGATTTGCTACAGCGGCAGCGGCATCGCCGTCAGTGGGGCTGCCGTCGGTCACGATGACCAGGGCGGTGCGGCCCTGCGCGCCCTGAAGGTCCGCGGCTGCGGCATTGATGGCCTTGACCATGGGCGTATTGCCGGTGGCCGAGGAAATTTTGCACAGGGCTGCATTCAGGCCATCCTGGGAATGCGCCGCCATGCCGTAAATGAGGTCTGTCTGAAAAATGGAAAACAGGTAAAAGCCATGGCCGAAAGTACGAAGGCCGCTTGTCACTTGCACATCGGCAGGTATGCACTGACCCATGCGCCTGACCGCATCCTTGGCAATGCAAAGCTCGGCCTTGTCGCCGATCATGCCGCTCATGGTTTCTGAAGAATCGAGCAGCACAAGAAGATTTTCAGCTTTTTGTTTGTATTTCTGCACATCGACCATGGGCTTGCACCCCGGCCCCGCAGCTTTTTGCGCCGCGCAAGCTGAACAGAATACCAGTGCAACGATTACCGCAAGTGCCTTCATTTTCTCCATGCCGTTCCCCTTTTCTTAGGTTAGTCTTGGATAAACGGAGTAGCCAGTGTGAAAAACAGTTCCTTATATAGAATTTATTCCGGTCATCTGTCAATACACTTATATGTTTTTATTGCAAATAATGCTTTTTTTCGGCCGCCAACCCTCACGGACTTCCAAAACAGTACGACAGGGGCCAAAGCGTGCTTGCTTTTATCAACAGCTGTTGCTATTTATAGATGTATGGCAGAGAGCCTTGCCGCTGCCGCCGGCATGTCTTGGCGCATGCTTTTTTAAGCACCAGCATTTTTTATGCACAGCCCGGCCTGCCGAAACCGCACACGGTACACACTGAAAAAACAGGCGTCATAAAAAAATGACGAAAATAATAAAAACAGATGCAGAATGGCGCAAGCTGCTTACCCCGCGGCAGTTTGAGGTAACCCGCAGAAAGGGAACCGAGCCCGCATTCACCGGAAAATATTGGGATACTCATCATGAGGGGACCTACACCTGCGTGTGCTGCAGGACAGAGCTCTTCAGCTCGCAGTCGAAATTCAATTCCCATACGGGCTGGCCGAGCTTTTTCGAGCCCATAGCGCCCGACACTGTCGAGACCCGGCCTGACCGCACCAGCGGCATGGTGCGCACGGAGGTCGTCTGCAGCCGCTGCGGCGCGCATCTGGGGCATGTGTTTGACGACGGACCCGCCCCCACCGGCCAGCGCTACTGCATCAACTCCGCCGCCCTTGATTTCCAGGAAACGCAGAAAAAAAAGTAGCGCCAACCGCAACTGCGTTTTTCGGGCGGAACAAGCCCAGCCATTTTTTCTTTACCGCCTCAAAAAGAAACGACCGCCCTCGGCGCATAATGGGGGCCTTACAATGACAGGAGAACAGGGCCATGCGGTTTTTTGGGCTTCTTGTCATCGCCAACGGCAGTGACGCAGCCGCAACCTCAAAATGCTCGCGCAGTAAAGCTGCGCGGCACATGCTGCGCCCGGGGTGACACAAACGATGCTTGATGTACTTGAGCGTTATCTGATCGAGCTTATCCTTCTTGGCGGATTTTTTCTGGCCGGGCCCCTGGCTCGCATTATCGCCGAGGCCGATACCGCTGAAACCGGAGAGAGAAAAAATCCGGACTATGCCTTCATCAGGTTTGTGTTCAGGGTGCTTTTTGCGGCTTTACTGGCGCTGTGGGTTCTGCTTTTTAAAGAGGTGCTGCCCCGCCTTCTGGCAGCAGGCGCCCTGCCGGGAGGCGGGTAGCGGCAGGCTCGCCGTGCCCCCGTTTCCTCCTCATGCTTCCCGGCGCCCCATGAAAACCGGATCGGGGCTTTTGGGCATGCCCGCGCCGATGAGCTTCACCACGCCCTGGTTGTTGCCGCGAAGCAGACCGGATAGAGCGAAGTGATATCCGACATTCTATGTTTTACTTTCTGTTTGTCGTCTTTCATTCCTCAAGCCGACCTGCAGACTGACGGGATAAAGCGCTCTCGCTTTCGTTTTTTTTTGAAATCGCCGCGCTTCACTTGCGATGACACATTGCTTACGGCCCTGCAATGCCCATCAAAATCAGCTTCATGTATTTTGTCCGCCGCAGGCTCACAGGTCATCCTCGCCGATACCGGCTAATTTCATAATCGCTTTTTGCAAGCCCTGCTTGAGGTCGTGACCGCCATGAACCGGCACGGTGATGCGCACATTTTGACCGGATTTGATATATATATATGGTGGCTACCGGTAATTCGCGCCACTGTCCAGCCCCGCGCTTCCAAAAAGCCCGCCCATCTGCTTGCCGCTGATCGCCTTCATTTTTAAACGGCAAGGTCCATGACGGCATCACAGCTTTCAAAATGCATATCCTTCATGTCAATGCTCAAGCAGCCCTCAACAGCATCATAAAAATTTGCAATAAGTTCCTGCATTGATTCACCCTGGGGCATACAGCCGGGTATGGCCGGAACCTCAGCCCAATAGCCGCCTTCCTGAGCTTCATGAATAACAACTTTCAGCTTCATTTCCCACCTCACATTTTTTATACATCCGCATACAAACTTCTATTTTGTAATGTGGCACAATAATTTAAAATTTATTATCAAAAACCAATGCAAAAGTCAAAATCCGCAGCCGCAGGCCCTGTTATGCAACGCCCATACTATCGCACCGAGGCGTTACTCCTGCCCGTCGCCGCTTTCCATCGACTCGATAAATTCCCGCAGGTTGGGCCGCAGGTAGATATCCTGTATATCAACCACGCGCCGCAGGGCGCGGGCGCACAGGGTGGCCGACTGCAGCGGGTCCGCACCGGTGTCAAGGAACAGCACCTGCCGGCCGCCCAAGCGGCACAGGCCGCCGCGGCTTTCTTCTAGGGCCTCCCGCCGGACTTTCACGCCCGCAGCGTCCAGAAGGCCGATCAGTTCCTCGAGTACGGCATCAAAGTTCATGCATGACCCGCTGCCGCAGCCGTCTAGCCGGCGAACAGTTTATCCTTCAATCGGGTTATGAGGGACCGGGGAGCCTGCGCCCGCGCCGGGCCTGATGCCGCAGCCCGCGGCGTTTCCCTGCGCAGGTCCTCCCACCAGCCGAGCCCGCCGGTTTGCAGGCCCGGCGCGTCCTGCAGCGCGGGGTGCAGCCGACTGGCAATAAACTCCGGTGAGGCGCGGAACAACTCCTTCAGCATCAGGTCGAACTGCCGGATGAGCAGCTGGGGCCCGCAGGACGAGGGCGGCACGGCCACAACGGCGGCAATTTCGGGCAACGCTTTTTCAAGCACGCCGTTGCCGAGTCCCGCAAGCACGGCCGCCACCTGCTCACGCTGCGACTCCTGCGGCGTATCCACGACAAAAACAAGCGACACATAGTCCCTGCCGCAGGCTGCCGTTTTCGGGTGCGCGATTCGGCACAGGCCTTCGGTGCTGCCGCCGTCGCACTCCAGCTGAACATCAAACCACGCCAGGGTGTTTTCCTGCGTAAAAAGGGCGGCGCATTCCTGAACGATATCAAGGGGTTGCTGCTTCATGGGGTCTCCCGTACACGGTTCCGCGATGTCCCAAGCTATGGTGGCAGAAAGCAGCCGCTGCGTCAATCTTCTTCTCCGGGCCCGATACAAAAGCGGCGGATGGCCCTGCAGGGCCATCCGCCGCTTTGCTGTCAGCGACAGAAAAATTTACTTTACCGTTTTCATCGGCTCGAGCTGCTTCATGGCCATACCGACAAAGGGCTTGGGCGTAACCTGCTGCACGCATTCGATCAGGATGGCTTCGGTCACCGTGCCGCCGTCACCGGCTTTGGCCACGACGGCCTCCATGAGCTTCTTTTCGGTCATGGCCCGGAAGGGCTTGGGTGATGCTTCGATCATTTT
>JAFGCP010000158.1 GCA_016932595.1 Deltaproteobacteria bacterium | reverse complement strand
GCTGAACAAACCAATCCTTATCTGCAGAACCTCGAAAAATGTTTCTGCGCTCAATTCCCCGGAATATGACATGATGCAGTATCCCGGCTGCGTCTAATCTGGCTACTCTCGGCATGTTGCTTTTCTATCTCCTTCCTATTCATCTGTCAATTAATTTATTCATGGACGTCCCCTATTCCTATTCCTGATTCGTGGTTATGTCGCCCACGGTTTTCTTCACCCTGCGGTCGAAGGGGTCATAGGCATAGGCGGCAATGAGATTGTCGCCAGCGTCGCGCACAGCCCATCCTCCAACTATGCATGCTTGCAGTGTATGCCCCCCCGGCGATGTAACATTTTTTTGCACGATTTGCGATTTTATAGTACATTATTTAGACATATGCAAGCACGGCTGCAACCGGTGCAGCACCCTGCACGATACAGAAAGACCTGCAATGGAAAACCTGATCGAAGTCATTATCAAAGAATGCACGCCTGATTTTAATGCCGGCCAATACCGGGTGGTGCTGGTTGATAGGGCAACAGGACGCGTGCTCACCATATGGGTCGGCCAGTTCGAAGGAGGGTCCATAACCCTGGGGCTTGAGCAGACATGGACCCCGAGGCCTCTCACCCATGATCTCATGGCCGGCATTATCACGCAGCTCAACGCTAGCGTTGAGCGAATTGTGATAACCGATCTGAGAGACAATACGTTTTTCGCCATCATTTATCTTACCCTGAACGGCACAACCTATGAAATAGATTCGCGCCCGAGCGATGCCATGGCTCTTGCCGTCCGCATGAAATGCCCGGTTTTTGTTAACAGTTCAATAGCAGACAAAATGGTCGATGAACTGGACGACATGTTCGACCGGATGGAGCCCAAGGCGACAATCCACTGAGCAGGAGTATCGCATGAAAAAAATCACTATTCTTGACATTCAGCGGTTCAAAGACGAGGGCAGGAAAATCAGCATGCTCACTGCCTACGACTGCCCGATCGCCCGCATACTTGACGGGTGCAATGTTGATATTCTGCTGGTGGGCGATTCCGTCGGCAACGTGATTATGGGCCTTGACAATACCCTGCCCGTCACCATGGATGATATGCTGCATCATGTAAAAGCGGTCGTTCGAGGCAGGAAGCAGGCGCTGGTGGTTGCCGATATGCCGTTTCTGTCCTATCAGGTTTCCCTGGAAGAAGCCCGGCGCAATGCGGGCCTGCTTATTAAAGAAGGCGGGGCTGAGGCCGTGAAGATCGAAGGCGGTGAAAATGTCGAGGATGTTCTACAGGCGCTTACTACTATTGATATTCCGGTGATGGGCCATATCGGCCTGACACCACAGTCAATCCATCGCATGGGCGGCTATAAGGTGCAGGGCAAAGAGGAGCATCAGCGCCAGAAACTTATGGCCGATGCGCAGGCTGTTGAGCGGGCCGGGGCCTTTGCCGTCGTTCTCGAGGGCGTGCCGGCAAGCCTTGCCCGGGAAATCACCGAAAAGCTTACTATTCCCACCATCGGCATCGGCGCAGGCGCAAACTGCGACGGCCAGGTGCTGGTGATCAATGACGTGCTCGGGCTGTCAGGCAAATTCAGGCCAAAATTCGTGAAGCAGTATGTGCAGCTTGAAGACATCATCAAAAAAGCGGTCACCGAGTATGTTGACGAAGTCCAGGCGGGCACATTCCCCACAGAAGAATTTTCATTTAAATAAGAGGCCGTATGCAGATCATACACTCCGTTACAGAGATGCAGCGCTACAGCGATGCCCGGCGCCGCCAGCAGCAGCGCGTCGCGGTCGTGCCGACCATGGGCTATCTGCATGAGGGGCATTTAAGTCTCGTGCGCCTTGCAAAGGAGCATGCCGATACGGTGATTGTAACGATCTTTGTCAACCCCACACAGTTCGGCCCCACGGAAGATTATACAACCTATCCCCGCGATATGGAGCGCGATGTAAAGCTTGTCACCTCGGCAGGGGCTGACTGCGTGTACGCGCCAACCCCAGAAGAGATGTACCCGGAGGGGTATCAGACAGCTGTCCGGGTAGATAAGCTCACGCAGCATCTCTGCGGCATAACGCGGCCCACGCATTTTGAAGGCGTGACCACGGTCGTGACCAAGCTTTTCAATGCAACAAAACCTCATCTTGCCGTCTTCGGCGAAAAGGATTTTCAGCAGCTGCAGGTCATCCGGCGCATGGTGCGCGATCTCGATGTCGATATTGAAATCATCGGCGCGCCCATAGTACGTGAGCCCGACGGGCTTGCCATGAGCTCACGAAACAAATATCTCTCGGCCCAGGAGCGCACAGCCGCGCTGGTTCTTGCCCGGTCGCTTTTTGAAATCCGAAATATGTGCGCTCAGGGCGAAAGCGACGCGCTCAAGCTCAGCCGGCATGTCTGGCAGACCATCAGCGCAGAGCCGCTTGCGAAAATCGATTACATCAAAATCTGCGATCTGGAAACGCTTGAAGACATCACCCATATACGGCGGGATGCGGTTGCTGCCCTTGCCGTATTTTTCGGCAAAACAAGGCTCATAGACAACAGCATTCTCAAAACCGCTTAATATCCAATCCGGGCCATCCCGTCAAGTATGAAGAAGCCTGTCTGTCGGATAGGCCGCGGACAATCCCGATGCCCGGCACTGACTTCTTCCTGAAAAACCAGCCAACCGGCAGCGGAGCAGCCCGCACCAGCCTTTATTTTTTTCCTTTACCAGGCACTGCGGGTACAATGTAAAAAACCTATGCGGCCGTGTTAGACGCAATTATTTTTTTTCACAGGAGGAATTTTCCCACATTCCATGAATAAACATATTGGCAAGATGGAAACAGATAAAAGCGGCGGAAAGAAAAAAGAACACCGTCGGGAAACCCTCCGCTCGAATCGCAAGAAGGATGCCGATAATCACAATCTGCCCCGCAGCATATCCCAGTGACACCCGCCAGTGCGCATAGCCGCGCTGATTCACCATGATCTGATAGAGATGCCGCCGATGCGGCTTAAGCAGGTTCTGCCCGGCGCGGATGCGAATGATCATGGTGCTCAATTCATCGGCATAAAACGGAAACATGAAGCCGGCCAGGCATGCGCGGTCAGTCCAGGTTCGGGCAAGGAACAGGCACAGCGCAGCATAAACAAAGCCAAGAAAAATACTGCCGACATCGCCCATAAAAACACGGGCGCCGGGCATGTTCAAGGGCAAAAAGCCGAGGCATGCGCAGGCCAGGCACAGCGATAGCATTGCCACGGGCCTGTCCGGGACAACCGCGAAGGCGAAAAATGCCAAAGAGCCAAAACCCACCAGGCCTGTCAGGCCGGCTATGCCGTTAATCCCGTCCATGAAATTGTAAAAATTTGCGGTGCCGACGACAATAACAGCAATAAGCGCAATAAGAGGCAGACTTGCAATATCATGCCACCAGTACAGAGTTGCAAAAGCGGCCAGAAATTGGGGCAAAAGGCGCGCCTTAGGGGGTATCTCGATGAAGTCTCCCGTAAAGCTCATTGCGGCAATCAAAGACGCCGGAACCCAGATTGCCCAGGAAACAGGTAAAGCCAGTGCAGCAAGTACAAAAGCCGCCACGATGCCCACGCCGCCGCCTTTCGGTGTCGGAATGCTGTGCGAGCTGCGTTCATTGGGGCGGTCGACAACTCCTAGCCGGGAGCCGTATTTACTGACAAGCAGTGCGCCAAAATATCCGCATACCAGACTTGCAGCGCATAATAAAATAATCTTAATTTCCATATACATCCGTGTCCGCGTCGCAGGTATTCAAAAAGGCATTCCGCCCGCGCGTCATCAGGCCCCGCATCACGCAACTCCCATCAGCATTGAAACTTCTTAATTTAGCTTCGTAATTTCAGCTCTTCAACTGTCTCAGCCCAGCCGGCCATGAGATCATAGCAGGGCTTGAACTGCAACTCGGCCTGTATGCGCTCGCTGCTCACCGCTATATCTTCGGTATATTTATCAATAGTCTCCCTGCCCACAGGCAGCCTGCGGCCAAACAGCCGCGCTGTATCTTCCAGCAGGCCGGCGGCAAGCCGTATTGGAGCGGCCGGCAATGAAAATGCCGGGGGGTTGCGGCCCAGGGCCAGCGACATTGCCTGAATGATATCGCTGATTGCATGGAAACGGCCGTCAGACACATTATATATCCGACCGGCGGCCAGGGGGTGCTGCAGGGCCAGCACGGTCGCACGAGCGACGTCTCTGTCGTAAATCAGGGTGCGGCGATTGCGGCCGTCCCCGATGGGAATAAATTTTCCACGAGCCAGCGCTAGTAAGAGCCGATGGTAATTGCCTTTGAGGCCCGGCCCGTACACAGCGCCCAGACGCAATACGGTACCGAGCGGCTGTCCATCCCGGCGCCTGGCGTTCAGAACAAACTGCTCCGCAGCCAGTTTTGTTTTAGCATACACAGTATCCGGGTTGGCGTGGCTTTTTTCTGTTAAAACGCTGCCGTTCGAGGCGCCATAAACTGCAATGGTACTGAAAAGAACTACTCTTTCAACATGCGCCAGAGAGGCGGCCTTCACAACATGTGCGGTACCGCCGACATTAATCCGTTCATATTTTTCATACAGCTCCGGCGGGCAATGCAGATTATGCAGAAGGGCCGCCATATGCACGACAGCCTGAACTCCGTTCACCGCGGAGCGTACCGTCGCCGGGTCGGTAATATCACCGGTGCGCACCTCTACCCCGCCGGGGAAGCTGCCGTGCTGCGGCTGGTCAATAGACAAAGCACGAACAGCATACCCCGCTCTGCACAATTCAGCGACAACCCGGGGGCCGATGGCGCCCGTCGCACCGGTAATCAGAACAAGGGGAGAAGACATCAATAGAGCCTCATGCGATTTCGGAAATTATTTTGTCATGCATGGCGATGACGGTATTTTTGCTGTAATGATCCACAACCCGCTTCCGGGCATGCTGCCCCATCATGCGGGCTTTGCCTGGATTTTTTGCAACCGGCAAGCGCAGGGCATCCTGCGGTATCTGCATACGTTTGCAGTGTGAGGAATTTTAAAGGTAAAACGGGAAACGTCAAGTATTTAGTTTGTCTCACACCTTTCAACATTTTGCATTGATAAGTGATTTTGAAGCACCAGCGGGCCATGCGCTCCTCAAAAGGTCCCTTTTTATGGCGTTTGAGCTTTTTTTGAGCAGCTACTGCCGTGAGCATGTCGGCCCTGTTGTCCTGGGCAGCATATACAGCAGACTGACAGCCTGATGTCTAAAACGGCATCCTGCAAAATAATCCCTGAAGGCAGGATTCCATGAGAAGTAAATTCTTATTCCGGTTACATGATACATGTTATACTGCCATCGGATTCTTCTGACAGAAAAAATCAATTCATACATGATTTCACTCCAATTACGGTTTAAGCCTGACGCAGTATTCGTAAAACTGCTGCAGAACCTTGTTTTCGATTGCCAGGTGCTGACATGAAAAAAACCGGCCAGTCACAAGCGCGCCTTGGCAGCCTTGACATGCTGCGCGGCATTGCCATTGCCGGCATGGTGCTGGTCAATAATCCCGGCTCATGGCAGCACATGTTCCCGTGGCTGCGGCATGCGGGCTGGACCGGCTACAGCCTTGCTGATCTTGTTTTCCCCTTTTTTCTTTTTGCCGTCGGCGCCTCGCAGTCCTTTTCCCTTGCCGGCACAGCGCATACCGGCAGACTGCCGCTGAATGTTTTCATCCTGATTCTGCGCAGAACGCTGGTTCTTTTTCTGCTGGGACTTTTTTTGAATGCCTTCCCCGGCCTTCTGCAATGGATCATCTATGCCGCGCCTCCCGACTTCAGCACCCTGCGCATCATGGGCATACTGCAGCGCATAGCCCTTGTCTATTGTGCCGCAAGCCTCTGCATTGTCTTTCTGTCTGAACGGCTGCTGTGGCTGGCAATTGCCCTGCTGCTTGCCGGATATGGGGCACTGCTTGCGGGTTTTTCAGGCAGCCTGTCGCCGGACAACAATCCCGCCCTCATCATAGACAGGCTGCTTCTCGGTGCAGCCCGCCTGTATGGCGGAGGGCTTGATCCGGAGGGATTGTTCAGCTCCGTATCCGCGCTGGCCACGGCGCTGCTCGGCTACAAGGCAGGACTTTTTCTGCGGCAGCAACCGCACACGTCAAAAACGTCCCTCCTGCTTGTCTGCGCCGGAATCATACTGCTGGCCTGCGGCTCTGCTGCAAGCCTCTTTCAGCCGATCTGCAAGGATCTCTGGAGCGTGCCCTATGTGCTGGTATCGGCAGGCTGGGCTGCTCTGGTTTTCGCACTGTGTCATGAACTGCTGGAAGTGCGGGGTTTTCGCCGCCTTGGCATGCCCCTTCAGATCATGGGGCGCAATGCACTGTTCCTTTTTGTCGCCTCGGGTAGTGCCGCCCGTATACTGCTGACGGTCACCATAACAAGGGATGGCCGGACGCTACATCTCTGGTTCTGGCTGTACGACCGGCTGTTTGCCTCATGGCTGGGCCGCAACGATATAAGCTCTTTTGCGCTTGCGGCATGCTATCTTGCGGTATGGTGGCTGGTGCTGTATTGGCTGGATCGGCGGGGATGGTATTTCAGAGCATAATTCACATAGAGCGAGTTGTTTTATTGCATAGTACTGTTGATCATGATAAGCTTATGTAAAATTTACTCACTATCTGCATGGCACGGCATAAAAATAAAATATTTGTCCTCGACACCAATGTCATTCTGCATGACAGCTCCTGCATACACCAGTTTCAGGAGCATGATGTGGTCATACCCATCACAGTGATCGAAGAACTCGATCAATTCAAAAAGGGCAGCGGCACGATCAACTACCATGCCCGCGAATTCGTGCGCGCCCTGGACGAGCTGAGCGGGGATAAGCTCTTTGGCAACGGGGTGAAAATCGGCCCCAGCCGCGGCAACATAATCATTCGGCTTGAGCAGCCTTTCCACGAAGACATAGCCCACAACTATTCCCCGAGCAAACCCGACCACCATATTCTGAACACTGCCTATCGCCTTGCGCAGGAAAATGCTTCCCGCCAGGTCATACTGGTCTCCAAAGATGTGAACCTGCGCATGAAGGCAAAATCGGTTGGCATTGTTGCCCAGGATTACTTCACCGACCATGTCAAGGACCCGGCTGCGCTCTACAGCGGGCACCGCATTGAAGAAAACGTGCCGGCGGAACTCATTGAAAGCATCTACCGCGAGCCTTTTGAAATCCCTGCCGGCCTTCTGCCGGTAAAAAACCATTTTGCCTCCAATGAATACCTCATCATGCGCAACGGCAAAAAATCCGCTCTTGCCATGTTTGACTCCCAGCAGCAGCTGCTGCGCCGCATCGACAAAAAGCAGGCATACGGCATCATGCCGCGCAATGCCGAACAGATTTTCGCTCTTGACGCGCTCACCAATCCCGAGATACAGCTGGTGACCCTGACGGGCAAGGCCGGCACCGGCAAAACACTGCTTGCCCTTGCCGGAGCCCTTGAGCGGCGAAAAAACTACCGGCAGATATTCATCGCACGGCCCGTCGTGCCCCTGAGCAACAAGGACATCGGCTACCTGCCCGGCGACATACAGTCAAAGCTCGATCCCTATATGCAGCCGCTCTATGACAATCTCGGGGTCATACAAAACCAGTTTTCAGAAAGCGACACGAAAAACAAAAAAATCAAAGAATTTCTCTTTGACGAAAAGCTCGTCATCTCCCCGCTGTCCTATATCAGAGGCCGAAGCCTGGTGCATATTTATTTCATTGTTGACGAAGCACAGAATCTCACCCCCCATGAGGTCAAAACCATCATCACCCGCGCCGGCGAAGGCACCAAAATGGTCTTTACCGGCGATATCTTTCAAATCGACCACCCCTACCTCAACACCTATTCAAACGGCCTGAGCTATCTGATTGAAAAAATGCATGGCCAGCAGCTCTACGCCCATGTCAATCTTGAAAAAGGCGAACGATCCGTGCTTGCCGAACTTGCCAGCAATCTGCTGTAAGAGGCAGCTTTCACCTGTCAACCCGCACCACAGGACGACCTTCCATGCATCTTTTTTCACTCACCTGCACTGATTTTGCCGCTGCCCTGCACCAGGGCTGGGGCAAGGGAATGTTTCATGCCGCGGCAATATACCGGCACGTTTTCAAGCAGGGAAATCCCGACCTCGCGCAAGTTCCCGAGCTGGCGCAGGCCGGCATACTCACGCAGGAGCTGCAGAGCGCTTTTAATGTCAGCTCTCCTGCTATTGCAGCTATGGCCGTCCAGGAAGGAGTTACAAAAATTGTTTTTTCACTTGCCGGCGGCCTGCGCGTGGAAGCGGTCTGGATCCCCATGCCCAGAAGAACAACGCTGTGCCTGTCGAGCCAGGCCGGCTGCCGCATGGGCTGCGCCTTCTGCCGAACGGGGGCATTGGGCCTGCTGCGCAATCTTGCGGCAGAAGAGATAGTCGGGCAGGTCTATGCCGTACGCCATGGACTGGGACGTGCCATAGACAATATCGTCTTCATGGGCATGGGCGAGCCGCTTGACAATTTCGACAATGTTGCGCAGGCCATACGCGTACTGAGCGACCAGCGCGGCCTTGACATTCCCCACAGCCATATGACGATTTCAACCGCAGGGCTCACCGATGGCATCCGGCGCCTGGGAGAACTGGGCTGGCCCGGGCTCAATCTGGCAGTATCGCTCAATGCGGCAGATGACGAGCTCCGCTCACAGCTGATGCCCGTCAACGCTATCCACCCCCTTGCCCAGCTCAAACAGGCGCTGCAGGACTACCCCCTGCGGAAAAAAGGGGTTTTCTTTATTGAATACGTGCTTTTAAAAGGAGTGAATGACAGCCGCGGGCATGCAGCCCGGCTTGCCTGTTTTCTGGAAGGGCTGCCGGTGCGGGTCAATGTGATCGGCTGCAATCCCGGGCCGGACTGCCTGTTTGAAAGCCCCGGCGAAGAACACTGCAGACTTTTCTGCGCCTGGCTTGCCGGTGAAGGCCTCTTTGTGCGCATGCGCTCATCACGCGGCCAGGATATTAATGCAGCCTGCGGCCAGCTTGGCGGGCCGGCACACTGATTTCACATAAACTCCCTGCGATAAATCCGCAGCATTGCCAGCATCAGGGCCACCACGACCGGCCCGACGATAAAACCGATGGCGCCAAGCCACATGCTGCCGCCGATAATGGCAAGGGCCAGCAGCACCGGGTGGACATCGACCTTGCCGCGCATGACAACCGGCTTTATCACATTGTCGGCCATGGAAACAATGACGACGCCCCAGATCAGAAGAAAAATCCCCTTACCCATGCTGCCGCCGATAATAAGGGCGACAGCGGGCGGTATATACATGGCCGGACCGCCGATAACCGGAATAAGTGTCACCCCGATGGCAACCACGCCCCATACCAACGGATTATCAATGCCTGCAATCCAGTAGCCGATGCCGATTAAAATCCCCTGCGCCAGGGCTGTTACAACCATGCCGGCAAATATGCCGGTGATGACGCCGGCGACCTCTTTGGCAAGTACCTGTTTATGCTGCGGGTCAAGTGGCAGCAGGCTCATAAGGGCATCGTTTAACTGCTCTCCCTCGGCAAAAAAGATATAGAGAAACAGCACAACCAGAAGAAAGCCGGCAAAAAACCCGGCTGTTGCCGTAAAAACTTTGGGTGAATACTCATAGACGACCGAACCCATGGAAGAAAGAAGCCCCAAAAGCTTGGCCCTGATATTGAGCTCTGCAGGAAGAAACTGCGGCAGGGCCGCGGCTTTTGCCTGAATCCAGACATTGGCCTGATCAAGGGCCTCGGCAATCGAGCCGACCTGCAGGTGCGAGACAACGGATTTGAACGCATCAACAGCATTAAAGGCAGCAACAGTAATAATGGTGCTCAGAGGGCCCAGAACGCAAATCGATACAAGCAGCGTTGCCAACCCTGCCGCGGCATAGCGCCGGTTCTTGCACAGCTTCATGCAAAGCCGGTTAATGGGCCAGCATATAACCGTTATGATAAGGGCCACCAGAGCGGATACGAGAAAGGGCTGGATAATGACGCCGAAGGCGGCCATCAAAAGCAGCAGCAGCACAAGAAAGGAAATTCGAGAAGCTTTATTCTCCATAAAAAACCATATAGCAGAAACCTCTGAGGCTGTCCATGAGGAAAACACCGCTTGTCGGACAGGCGGGATGCTGCAATTGCATCAACCGGCCATCCGTGCTATCGTATCGCCATGCAGCTATGGACGAATCCGCTTACTTCACATCTTCGCGCTCCCGGGCTCTGGCTTTCGGCCTGCCTGTTAGAGGCACTAGCAATATTTATTTTATCGGTAATTCCCTCGGTAGGCGGGGACATCAATAGCGGCACGCTATCCCACTGCCTGGCCTATGGCACGCTTTCCTGCATCACCGGCATGTACCTGAACTTAAAAGAAGTGCCGCGCTGCCTTATAAAAGGCGCTCTGCTTGCCGCCCTGTATGGGGCCTGCATGGAACTCATACAGTATTTCATACCGTACCGCACCTGCCAGTTTGGTGACATTGTTGTCAATTGCCTGGCCGCGCTTGCCGGCATGGCGCCGGCAGCACTGCTGCGCGCTGTGTTGGCAGCACAGCAACAACCACCCGCATAGATCTGTTTCCTGAAGACAACAAAAAGCCGGGGGCACGATGTATGATGGTTTCAAATAAAGCTTGCACCTTGTGAACTCTGCAGAAACAATTACAGGGGTTTTTCCTGCAAAATTCAAGATGGATTGCATAGCCCCCTGTCACAGCACCGACAGCACTGCCTGCAGAGTAAGCCTGAAAAAATCCTGGGGAAACACCCCTGCCAGAACAATGCCCGCCATGACCAGCACGCCGAGGGCTGCCGCGGAAAACGTCAGATGCATCGCCCCCTCCGACCCCTCAATGCTGCGGTAGGCAGCCCGGACAAGCCGCAAATAGTAAAATGCCGATATGCAGACATTGACCAGCGCAAGTCCCACAAGCCAGTAGTACTTTTCCGCAACCGCGGCGGCAAAAATCATGAACTTGCCTGTAAAGCCAATCGTAGGAGGAATGCCGGACAGGCCGATTGCGCCTGCGGCAAGCAGGACGGCAAGCAGAGGGGAGCGCCTGTAGAGGCCGCGCAGCTCATCTACTGAGAGATTTTCGCCCTCCGGCGTCAAATTGTAGAGCACGGCAAAGCAGGCGACATTCATGAGCAGATAGCCGAAAACATAATATATGGAAGAACTCACGCCGAGCTGACTAAGGGTAATAATACCAACCAGCATATAGCCGGCATGGGCGATGCTGGAATAGGCAAGCAGGCGTTTCAAATCATGCTGGCTGAGGGCTGAAAAGTTGCCTGTAAACATGGACAGCACCGCTATGATCGACAATATCAGCTCCAGCTGCGGCGAGCCGGGTCCGGCCATGGACATCAGGCGCGCAATAAGGGCAATGGCTGCGATTTTGGGAAGCGTTGCCACGAAGCAGGTGGTCTCATGGGCTGCTCCCACAAAGACATCGGGCATCCAGAAATGCATGGGGAAAAGAGCCAGCTTGTAAAACAGCGTGCAGAGCAGCATCACGAAACCGATAACGGCAAGCGGCTGCGTGACAAGAAGCCCCGGCATCACTTTCGCAAGCTCCGCAAGATAGGTCGAATGGCCCAGGCCGACGATATAGCTCATGCCGTACAGGGCGATGCCTGTTGCGGCGCCCCCGAAAAAAACATATTTGATGCTGGCCTCGAGGGGATCGCGCTGATACGGCTGGCGGCGCAGGGGGATGAGCACGTACAGGGAATATGAGGATATCTCCATGCCGATGATGATGGTCATAAGCTCAACAGCGCTGGTCATGACAAACAGGCCGAAGCAGCTCAGGCTCAAAAACAG
>JAFGCP010000157.1 GCA_016932595.1 Deltaproteobacteria bacterium | reverse complement strand
TTTACTATAGCCCAAATAACACAGCACGCAAAAAGGCCAGCAAAGTCTCTTTCTCGTTATGCCGGCGGACGCCGGCATCCAGGTTTTTAATAATCACTATTTTCTGGACCCCGTTTTTCAACGGGGTGACGGCTTTTTAAAATCAGAGCTGGCATGGAAGTAATGATAGCGGTTACAGTATTTAGAAAAAAGCGCTAAAACACCCCGACCCGAACAGCGTGATAGTGAAGTGTTTTCGTCATGCCGGACTTGATCCGGCATCCAGTCTGTTCTTTTCTGTATTCCGGTTGGAGTCTATCCGCGATTGACAGACCGGGAAAACGGCCTGCCGGGCAAGCCCGTCAGCGCAGCTCCCACCTTCTTCTACCTTTGCGCCTCTTGCGCCGGCAGCCTCTGCCCTCTCGAAGAAAGCTTCCAGTCCATCCAGAGGGCCGCAGTTAGAACAGCGCCAAAAACAGACCAGCTTAACACGTTGTGAGGGATTCTATCCGTGGTCCAGGCGCCGATATAATGAACCGCAAGAAAGATAACAGTAAGTCTCAGGCTGCTGGCAAAAATGGAGAGGGGCAGAATAGAGGCCAGCACCACAATACGGGAGGCACTGTTTTTTTTATAAAAAAAAGCATAGGCCAGCCCAAAAACAAAATAGCTTATCAAATAACGAATGCCGCTGCAGGATTCATTCACATGAAGCAGTATAGCCGGGAACTGCAGGTAATACCCGTTGCGCTCAAAGGGTATGCCGAACAAGCGTGTTAGAGAGACTGCATTATCAGTATTTATTGATCGCATCCATTCTGCAATGTACAGATAGACAGGCGACGGCAAAGGTATCATCGTCATCAGAAAAAAAAGAGGCGCGCTCACCTCTTTAAATATCTTCCTGCCAAAAAAAGTCAGCGTTAACCCCGCCATCATAATAAAGAATGATATGGCAGAAAGCATGGCCTTAAAGCTGTTTTCAGGCGCGAGCAACAAAGCTGCACTGACAATAATCAGCAGTGAACCCGGGAGCAGGGCGCATTCGGGAACTGAATTTTTAATCCTGCTGCGCTTTTCCCAGAGAAAAAATGCTGCTATAAACGGCACAAACAGTCCATGCGAACTTTCCTGCCTCCCGATCACACTTGCAATGAGCTGAGACAGGCTCTGCCGGTAAATCGAAAGGCTCAAAATAATCAGCAGGGCACTCACAATGAGTATTTTGCTTTTATTAGTGCTCGGCAAGCTTATAACGGCAGGCATGAAATTATTTTTCTACAGTATTCATCTGAATCTCTTCTCTCATGCGGACTCGGGAGGGATCGAGGGAACCATTATTTTTGCAGAATATTTCCGCTATGGCAAGCCGTTCCGAAATGCCGTATACACCGATGGCGACACTGCCCGGCACCATGCGCTCGGCGACTGCCATGATAGGCCGGCAATGGATACAAGCTGATTACTGCCGCCTCTCAGGCACCCGTGATGTCATGATGACTTGCTGCGGGGGTAGCCTGCCAGCTGACAACTCGGACATCCAGAGATTTGGCTGTTATTTTTTTCGGAACTTTTTTACCATCATGATACCACCTCCTGCCGCCAGCAGCAGCAAAGTAGAAGGCTCGGGAACGCCACAACCGCCGCCGCCACCCGGAGGGGGGGGCGGGAAACCAGCGGCAATGGCGCTTATGGGTACAAATACGCACAGCGCCGCAAGAACAATTAATCCTGCTAATGTAACTTTTTTCTTCATATTATCTCCTTATCCATGCCCAAGTTGTCAGCTGATCTGCTACCCCCGTAGCGCTTTTGTACTTCTTATGGACTTGCCTGAAATTTTATTGATGGTCGAAAACACTTTTAAAATCCAGAAAAGTCCCTTTATATGCACTGTTTCCTGTTTAGCGAAAAATTAAACAAAAAAACTATTTGCCTGTTTTTAAAAATTCTTTAATGCCGGCAACAACATACTCTATTTGTTCCTGATTGAGCTCAGGAAACATGGGCAGAGACACCAGCTCCCGCGCGATACGCTCGCTGACCGGGAAGCTTCCCTCTGTATAACCCAAATGCTGGTAGGCGCCGGTGAAGTGCAGCGGCACGGGATAGTGAATGCCCGTTGCAATCCCTTTATCGCCAAGGGCGGTCATCAGCTCATCGCGCCTGTTGTGTCGTATGGCATACAGATGATAGACATGCTGCGCATAGCCGGCCTCATGCGGCAGCACGATACCCGGCAGTCCTGCAAGCAGCTGATCGTACTGCTTTGCATTCTTCCTGCGGGCTTCAGTCCAGGCAGGCAGGTGTTTCAGCTTCACGCTCAGCACAGCCCCCTGCAAGCCGTCCATGCGGCAGTTCCAGCCGACGATGTCATGAAAATATTTTTTCGGCTGGCCATGCTCGCGAAAGACCCGCATTTTCGCCGCAGCCTCATCATTGCTGGTGACTACAGCACCTGCCTCGCCATAAGCGCCCAGATTTTTGCCCGGGTAAAAGCTGAAGCAGCCTGCATCTCCTATGGAGCCCGCAGGCCGGCCCCGATACAATGCTCCGTGGGCCTGGCAGGCATCTTCGATCACGACCAGTCCGTTCTTTTTTGCAATAGCCATAATAGGGTCCATATCGGCTGTCTGGCCGAATAAATGAACGGGTATGACTGCCCTGGTGCGCGGCGTAAGAGCTTTTTGCAGCAGTGCAGGATCCATGGTGCAGGTTTTCTCATCAACATCGACAAATACCGGCTTCGCCCCGCAAAAACTGATTGCCTCGACCGTTGCGATGAAGGTATTGGGAACCGTTATAACCTCATCGCCCTGTCCGATGCCGAAAGCGATAAGAGCCGCCCACAGGGCGTCTGTGCCGTTGCCGACGCCAATGGCATGCGTGGAGCCGCAAAACCGGGCAAAATCATCCTCGAATGCCTTCACGAAAGGACCGCCGGCAAATGCTGTCTCATCCAGAACCTTACCTATAGCTGCCTCAATCTCCCCCCTGATCGCGGCGCCCTGCGCCTTCAAATCTAAAAAAGGTACCTTCATGTACTCCCTCCAGTTTCAGTTCAGTTTCATAGTGTAGTGACTGCGGCCAAGTCTCCTCAGGCAGCCTGTTCAATATCTCTGTCTTTCACGGTGCCGATAACGCGTGCAGGATTTCCCGCAACAATGCAGCCGGGAGGCACATCCCGTGTGACCACGCTGCCTGCTCCGATAAGGGCATGCTCGCCTATGGTAATGCCGCATAAAATTGTTGAGCCCGATCCTATCGATGCGCCCCTCTTGACCAGCGTCGGAATGCACTGCCAGTCCTGGCTGCCCTGCAGCGTGCCGTCCGCCGTAGTCGCACGGGGAACCTTGTCATTGGTAAAGGTAACGCTGTGGCCTATAAAAACCTCGTCCTGTATCGTGACGCCTTCACAGATGAAGCTGTGGCTTGAAATTTTGCATTTTTTACCGATCACCGCGCCCTTCTGAATCTCAACAAAGGTGCCGACCGTGGTATTGTCGCCGATCGCGCAGCCATAGAGATTGACAAAGGCTATAATGCGAACATTTTCCCCCAGCACCACATCAGCAGATATGCGATTCATGAATACCTCTCTCTGCAGGTGCCGGCCTGCGCTGCGCTTTCAGCCCGTGGCCGTTGCCGTTGCCATTGGTGTCTATTTTCACCGTCGCGCCATCGCTGCGCAGCGATTTGAGCGATGCTTCAAGTATCTGCACCACGTTCAGGCCTTCCCTGCCGCCGGAAAGGCAGGCCGCCTTGCCGTCGATACAGTCAAGA
>JAFGCP010000156.1 GCA_016932595.1 Deltaproteobacteria bacterium | reverse complement strand
GTCGCGGCTGGTGGCGGCCATGACGATAACGCTGTCGCAGGTGCTGCCGCTGGTTATGAAGGTTTTTACGCCGTTGAGCAGGAAATGATCGCCCCGGGGCTCTGCCAGGGTTTCAAGGGAGGCCGGGTCAGAGCCGGCATTGGGCTCGGTCAGGGCAAAGGCCCCGAGTTTGCGGCCCGAGCAGAGGTCGGGCAGGTATTTTTGCTTCTGCTGTTCATTGCCCAGTGCATAGATTGGATAGGCACCCACGGAATTATGCACCGAGACAATAATGGCGGTGGAGGCGCAGCAGCGGGCCAGCTCTTCGATGATGAGGCAGTAGCTGATGCCGTCAAGACCCGCACCTTCATACTCTTTGGGTATGCTGATGCCCATAAACCCCAGGGGGCCCATCTTTTTGATGGCCTCTGCCGGGAAGGTCATCTCCTCATCCCACTGCTGGGCATAGGGGGCAAGCTCGCGCTCGGCAAATTCGCGGGCGATCTTGCGGCTAAGCTTCTGCTGACGCGTCAGTTCAAAATCCATGAGTTCCTTTTCGAAAAATATCGGCTCGTCATGCGTGAAGCCTGAGCGGTAAGTATACACTTTATACGCCTGCGGGGTCAAGTACGGCAATTTGATAGGAACTTGCTTTGGGATGGGGCAAATATAGGACGAGGGCCATTGTGTGTCAATACAAATGTGGCCGAAAGATTTTTATATCAGCATCGCAGGCCACCGCAAAAACCCCATCCCACATCTTGCGCCCACAATTGCCTTGACACACAATGGCCCTCGTCCTATATTTGCCCCATCTCAAAGCGATTTTCTATCAGTATCAGTCAATACTGTATCAACAAAATACAAGGAGGGCTGTCATATGCTGAAAAAAACCGCTCTGATTCTTCTGCTCCTGGCAGGTTTTTTCCCGTACGCAGGAACCGCCTGGGCCACGGCTGAATGCTGCTGCGAGCCCCTGACCTGCAAGTTCGTGCCTTCGTTCTTGGGAAAACTGTTCAAGGTGCAGGAACGGGATGTGGTGATCAACGACTGCTATTACTGGGAGGATGAAAAGTCTTGGCAGTGCGATGAGCGCCTGGTGTGCATCGCGGAGATTTTCGCCCTGGATCCCATGGCTGCCGGAAAATACGACTTCCAGAATATCATCGTCGACGGCCTGTGCACCCTGCATTTCAGCGATGAGGAGTGCGCCGCCGAGCATGTGCTGGGAAGGGGCGATCCGGGGATCGCCGCCCTGCGGCAGTTTCGCGACGATGTGCTCCAGAGGACCCCTCGGGGCAGGCTGCTGATAGAGGCTTATTACCGCTACGAGGATGATTTGCTTGGAGCGTTCGCCGGCGACCCCCTGCTGATGCTGCACGCCGCAGGCATGCTTGAAAAAATCATAAAACGGCTGGACCGGAACCCCGGCGGCGGCCCGGAGCTTTATGCCGATGACATTACTGGGGATGCACTAATCCTGATCGAAGCACTGGGCAGGAAAAGCACCAACCCGAAATTCAAAACAATGCTGCGCCGGATACACAGTGACCTGAAAACAAAAGCACTGTTTTAGCGCACACTGCCCCGCATTTGATAGGAACTTGCTTTGAGATGGGGCAAATAAAAATTGGGGCCATTGTGTGTCAATACAAATGTGGCCGAAAGATTCAAATTGCGCCGCGGATTTTTCGCGTGGCACGGCCATCCCATATCTTGTGCCCACAATTGCCTTGACACACAATCGCCCTCGTCCTATATTTGCCCCATCTCAAAGCGAGTTCCTATCAGTCAGTTCCCCTTGAAAACACATAAAAATCTCTGGAGCAACCTATGGACACCGTAAAAAGCATGGTCTATCCCGGACGCATTATTATCATCGGTACAGCCCCCGCAGGGCAGCGCGTTGTGCTGTACAGCATCACCGGCCGCAGCCCGTCGAGCCAGGCCCGCAGGCTTGAAATTGATAAGCAGGCAGGCAGCATCTTCGTGAAGCCCACGGATGAAGAAACCCTTAAGACCGGCAATCCCGATCTGCTGGTGTATCCGGCTGTTATCTGCAAGGCCGGGGCCATTGCCGTAAGCAATGGCAAGCAGACAGGTGATGTGGCGAAACTCATTGCCGCCACGGCTGAGCCGTTAGAGGTGCTTTTAAAGTCTCTGGCCCCCTGGGAATATGAGCCGGATGCCCCGAACTTTACGCCGCGCATCAGCGGCTGCGTGACAAAGGGCGGGGCACTGAGTGTGCTCAAGCGCGCGGCCGACGGCTCGGTTATCCGCAATTTTTTCACTGTGCCGGCCATTGCAGGCACAGGCAGCCTTATTGCCACTTATACGGGAGAAAACGCAAACCCCCTGCCGTCATTTACCGGCGAGCCCAAAGAGGTGGCAATTGCCTGGGCAACAGCCGATGAGGCTGCTGAAGGCCTCTATGCAGCCCTTGGCCCCAAAGCCGGCGGCGATGACTACCGCGTGACAGCAGCCGCTGTCTATATGGCGGCAGACGGCAGCGTGACCATGAGCGTGAAGAATCGGCATAATTGAAAGATGTCTACAGAGCATACTTATTTTTGTAGGAGCGCCTTCAGGCGCGATGATTCGCGGCTAAAGCCGCTCCTGCAGGTTATGAATCATATGTAATAACAAGGAGCACCACCATGGCAACCGATGTATCAGATTTCAAAAACGTTTACAAAACAGCTATTGCCAGCGACTTTCCGCAGGAGGCAACGATCATACTCGGAGACAAGACCATTAAGCTGAAAGCTCTCGACATTGCGCTTCGCTACGGCACCAACCCGCATCAGCCCTTTGCCGCTTTTGCACCTGTTGGCGGCCAGCCCCTGTCGGTGGGCAAGCTCGATATGCTCAAGGGCGGCAAGGCAGGCCTGTCGCTTACCAACCTTCAGGACATGAGCCAGGCGGTTAATATTCTGAAATACTTCGACCGTCCTGCCTGCACCATTATGAAGCATATCAACCCCTGCGGGTTTAAGGTGCAGACCAAGGGCGAGGCGCTTGCCGATATTTACCGCATCGCCCGCAACTGTGATGAGCGCAGCGCCTTTGGGGGCATCATCGGCTTTAACGTAAAAGTTGATGCGGCAACCGCAGAGGCCATTATGGAAAGCTTCATCGAGGGCGTCATTGCTCCTGATTATGATGAGGATGCCCTTGCCGTCCTGCGGCGCACCGAAGGCACCAAGAAGCTCAATAATGCCATCCGCGTTGCAAAGGCCTCCAATATGGGCAGCGTTCCCAAATATATCGGCGATGATGTGAGCGGCTATTACAATATCCGTAACCTTGCCGACGGAACCATTACCTTTGAGATTCCCTATCTCACGCGCATCCGCTCGGCTGCCGATTTCATCTGCGACCCCATGATTCCCAACAGCGACCCGGTAAAGAACAATGGACAAAACTACAGCGTTCAGCGCCAGCCCACGGCAGCTGAGCTGGATGACTGCCTGACGGCCTGGTATCTCAATATCAATGTCCGCTCCAACGGCATCGTGTTCGTGAAAGATGGAGCAGCCATAGCAGTGGGAACCGGGGAGCAGGAGCGGGTGGGCGCCGTGGAGCAGGCAATCGACAAGGCCCTGAAAAAAGGCCACTCGCTCAAAGGCTCGGTCATGTCCTCCGATGCTTTTTTTCCGCAGCGCGACTCCATCGATACGATTGCGGCCCAGGGCGTCACAGCCGTGGTATGGCCCGCAGGCTCCATGAATGATGCCGCAGTCATTCAGGCTGCAAATGATCACAGTATCGCCCTGATGGCGACGCTGGAGAGATGCTTTTTGCATATTTAGTGTGTTGTTGAAAAATGTACATATCTATCATCACAGGCTTTCGCATTGCGCGAAAGCCTGTTTTTTACGATACAAAGGCAGGGCGTGCTGCGATTGGCGGCTTATAACAGCAGGGGCCGGCCTGTATGTCTGCCCCTGTGTGCCCGGTATGGGCGCGGGCTATCAGAATGCAAGGGGTCTGACGGGCCGACAGCGGCAACCGTAGCCTGGAGCCCGTAAGGGGAAG
>JAFGCP010000155.1 GCA_016932595.1 Deltaproteobacteria bacterium | reverse complement strand
CCCGGTACGCCGAAGTCATTGTGGACAGGCTCTCGGACCGCATCAGGCATTGGATCACCTTTAATGAGCCGCAGATATTTGTGGGCTTCGGCTATCAGGACGGCAGCCATGCGCCGGGTGAGAGGCTGGAGCTTGCACAGGTTTTGACGATCGGGCACAATGTGCTGCTGGCCCACGGCAAGGCTGTGCAGGCGATTCGCAGCCGAGCAAAAGTCGAACCGGCTGTGGGATATGCAGTGGCGGTGAGTCCGGTTGCCGTGCCTGCAACAGAAATCAGGGAGGACATACAAGCGGCACGCCAAATATTTTTCTCCGCTGCACGGCCCTTAAACATTAATAATTCCTGGTGGACCGACCCCGTGGCGCTGGGCCGCTACCCGCAGGACGGACTGAGTCTTTTTAAAAAAGCCCTGCCGCAGATCGGCGGCAGCGATTTAGCCACGATCTGCCAGCCCCTTGATTTTCTTGGCCTCAATGTTTACTTCGGGGAGCACTATCGCGCAGGCGCTAATGGTGTGCCTAAAGAGGTGCCGTTTTCGCCCGATCAGGAGCGCACGAGCTTTAACTGGCCCGTGATGCCAGAGGCCATCTACTGGGCGTCGAAATTTTACGCAGAGCGCTACGGGCTGCCCATCATCATTTCGGAAAACGGCATGGCATGCGTTGCTGCGGTCAGCCCCGATGGTTCGGTGCACGATGCTCAGCGCATCGATTTTCTTCGCCGCTACCTTGGCCAGCTCAAGCGCGCTATCGCAGAGGGCTTTGATGTGCGCGGCTATTTTGTCTGGTCGCTTCTGGACAATTTCGAGTGGGCCGAGGGCTATACCCAGCATTTCGGTATCGTGCATGTCGACTATCCGACGCAGCGGCGCATCGTGAAGGATTCCGCCACATGGTACAAAGAGGTCATTGCTGCAAACGGCGCTACAATTTAGGTTTCAGGGGGCAGGGTGCGGATTCCGACTTCTGACTCCCGCCCTCCTGACTTCCAAGCGTACTCTTATCCTTGACAAAGCACGGCAATCATTCTAATGCATAGCTAGTGTCTGAACGAAAACCCTGAACCATACATTTGTTGGGTTCGCCCTTATGACAGTGCTTTTTCGTAAGCATTTGTTTTTGCGCAGGTTGGGTTGAGGTACGAAACCCAACGGGTTCTTTCGGGCTTAACCCAACCTACAAAAAAATGGCTTTTCGTTCAGGCACTAGCCAGGCGGCCAGTCAACTTTCATGATGCACCATAACTTGCACAGGGACTTTTCTTAGCTATCGACTGTATGCCACAGACCTAGAAAGGAAGCCATGAAAGCACGGTCGGCTCTCGTAGCGGCATTTTTCTTTTCAGCGATTGTCAGCCTGCTTTTTTCAGCATTCCCCCACCAGTCCCGTGCAGAAAAAATGCCGGTATCGGCACAGTTTTTAGCAGAACTCACCCAGCAGGAGCGCGACGCGCTTCGCAAAAACCCTGTCCTTACCGTCATTACTGATGGTGATATGGCGCCCTATGGCTTTGTTGACGAGCAGGGCCGGTATATCGGCGTCATGCCGGATATTGCCGCACGGCTGGAAGAGCTTCTGGGCATCCGGATAAAATTCAGGCCCATGGCATATGCGGATATTGTTGAGCATGTGCGGCAGGGAACCGCCGAGGCTGCAACGCTTGTTGATGCTTTTGATGTGCCCTATGATCAGCACTATCTGATGACAGATGAAGTGCTTTTCATGCCCTATGCCCTTTTTGTCCGCAAAGATTCAGACCTTGCCGCACACCCCCAGGAAACTGTCTCCGGAAAAACCATCGCCCTTATTACCGGCTGGGACCTGAAGAATCCCAGTTTGGATTCCCTTCGCGGCAACAGCTTTGTTTTTGGCGATTCGTATTTTGAGGCCATCACGCTTGTCCTGCGGGGCAAGGCCGATGCCTTTTTTGACGTGCATCCGGCGACAAACTATATCCTTGCGAAAAACTTTATTCAGGATCTGATCCCCATTAAGGTGTACCACGAAGGATATTCCGCAGCCTTTTTTGTTCGCAAAGAGCTTTCTGAACTGTTTAGCGTCCTGCAGAAAGCCCTTGGCGCCATATCTCGTGAAGAGCGCATGGGGCTTTTAAAAAAATGGAATGCGTTTATGGCTGATGCGGCGTTTCGTTTCAACGTGCTTGATCTCGGGCCCGAGGAGCGGACATGGCTCAAGAACCATCCGGTCATTCGAGTGGGTATCGATGCGGACCGGGTGCCGCTTGAGTTTGTCGACTCTGACGGCAACCTACAGGGCCTCTCCATCGACTACCTGCAGCGGTTTGAGAAAATACTTGGTATCCGTTTTGACATGATGTCAGACCGCGCATGGCATGAATATTTCGACATGGCCGTGCGCCGTGAGATCGATATGCTGAGCAGTGCTGTCCAGACGCCCGGCCGTGCCGGCACGCTTGCCTTTACAAAGCCCTATATCGCAATGCCGCTCGTTATTTTTACGCGCAATGCTGTACCCTATGTTGCAGGATTGAAGGAGCTTGAGGGAAAAAAGGTCGCTGTCGTGAAAGGCTATGTTGCGCAGGAGTGGCTTGCAAAGGATTTTCCCCGCATTAAGCTGGTGCCGGCGGCCTCTATCGAAGATATGTTCCGGTTACTGGAAAAAGGCCGGGTGTATGCCTGCATCGAGAACCTGCCGACAGCGGGATACTATCTCGGGAAGCCGGAGTATAGCGGCATCAAGGTTTCGGGACAAACGCCGTATACCTACCGGGTGAGCATGGCGGTGCGCGGGGATTACGGTCTGTTTGCTGGCATTTTGCAAAAAGCTTTTGAGGCCATCCCGCCCCAGCAGCGCGCCGCCGGGCAGCGAAAATGGATGGCCGTCGCGCATGAGCACGTGCTCGACTACGGGCTTCTCTGGAAAGTCGTTATCCCCCTGCTGCTGGTTCTTATCGTTTTTGCCTACTGGACCTGGAGGCTTTTCCGCGAGGTCGGCTCGCGCAAGCTGGCCGAAGCCAGGCTCCGGGATACTCAGAAAAATCTTGAGCAGATAAATTTCGATCTCGATGCCCGCGTGCGGCAGCGCACGAGCGAGCTTGAACAGGCAACACATACGCTCAGGGAAAGCGAGGCGCGATTCAGAAAGCTTGCCGAAGCAACCCCTGTTGCAATTATGATTTATCAAAACGAGCGATGGGTTTACACCAATCCTGCGGGTGAATCAATATCGGGCTATACAGCCGCAGAGCTGTACGGCATGCACATTTGGGATTTCGTTCATCCTGATTATAAAGACCTTATCCGCAACCGCGGCAGGCAGCGCTTGCAGGGGGAGGAGATCCCACGGTATGAATTTAAAATCGTCAGCAAGGCGGGTGATGAGCGATGGGTCGAGTTGACCGGTATGCTTATCGATTTCAACGGGGCCCCTGCGGGAATCATTGCCGTTCATGATATTACCGAGCGAAAGCGCGCTGAAAGCGAAATCAGCCAGGCGCACGATTTTCTTCAAAATATATTCAAAGCATCTCCTGAGGCCATTATCGTTACCGACGCCTATGGCTATATTATTATGGCAAACGAGTCGGTCTATGATGTCTATGGCTATCGTGCGGAGGAGCTCGTGGGCCAGCATGTATCTGTTTTTGCGCCGGATGATGACGCAATGATGCAAAAAACTTTTACCATGATGGAAGAGCTTTTCGAAAAGGGCATCGTGCATAATTTTATGGCAGAGCGGCGGCATAAAGACGGCCATATCATACAGACCGAATCAAGCATCGTGCAGATGAAGAATGCCGACGGCACACCTGCCGGCGGTATTTCATCCAGCAGGGATATAAGCGAAAGGAAGAGATTTGAAGAGCAGCTCCGTCAGGCGCTCGACTACTTTGAGACTATTTTCAGGACCTCTCCCGACGCTATTTTTGTTACCGATGCCGAGGGCTATATCGTCAAGGCAAATGAGTCGTTTTACAGCGTGTATGGCTATCACCCCGAAGAGATTATCGGGCAGCATGCAGCTGTGCTTACGCCGGAAGATGAAAAGGCACAGCAAACCAGTGTTGCTTTGATGGAGGAGCTTTTTGAGAAGGGCATTGTGCGTAATTTTTCCGGTGAACGGCAGCGCAAAGACGGTCGCATCATACAGGTAGAATCAAGCGCCGTTCTGCTGAAAAGTCCTGACGGGACACCAACGGGGGCTATCTCTTCCAGCAGGGATATAACCGACAGGAAACGGATCGAGGAGCAGCTGCGGCAGTCGCAAAAGATGGAGGCTGTCGGGACGCTTGCAGGCGGCATTGCCCATGATTTCAATAATATCCTTGGCGTTATTTTCGGGTATGCCGAACTTTCCCAGGATCTGGCTGCCGGCAACAGCGTTCTTGCAAACAACCTGGAGCAGATATTAAAGGCCGCCGACAGGGCAAAGAACCTTGTGAGCCAGATTCTTGCCTTTAGCCGTAAAAGCGAAAGCGACGTTAAGCCCCTGCGGGCTCACCTTGTCATCAAGGAGGCCCTTAAGCTGCTGCGGGCTTCGCTGCCTTCCACCATTTCCATAATCACTGACATAGAGGATACGCATGATATTGTTGTGGCCGATGCCACCCAGCTCCACCAGATCATTATGAATCTATGCACCAATGCCGCCTATGCCATGCAGCACAGCGGCGGCACTCTTGAGGTGAAACTGAAGCCGGTTGCTCTAGACGAGCACACCGTCAAATCCTATACCGGCATAGCGCCGGGGCCGTATGCGCAGCTGAGCGTCCGTGATACCGGCACGGGCATGCCGGCCGACATCATCGACCGTATCTTCGAGCCTTTTTTCACCACCAAGGATGTGGGCAGAGGCACCGGCATGGGGCTTTCGGTGGTGCATGGTATCGTAAAAAGCCTGAAGGGCGATATCAAGGTGTACAGCGAGCATGGCAGGGGTACGGTTTTTCACGTGCTGCTGCCCCGCATTGAGGCGGCAATCCCGGAAAGCAGCAGGGATGTGCACGAGGCGCCGCCGGGGCATGAGTCCGTGCTGCTAATTGATGACGAAGCAGTGCTGCTTGATGTGGGAACGCACATGCTGGAGTCGCTGGGATACAGGGTGACAGCGCTGCAGAGCCCGCAGGAGGCCCTTGAAATATTCAAAAAGAACCCCGAAAGTTTTGATGTTGTCATCACGGACCAGACCATGCCGGGGCTGACGGGCTATGAGCTTGCCCGGGAGCTCATGCTGGTGCGCCCCGATCTTCCCATCATCCTGTGCACGGGCTACAGCGACCTGGTGACGGCAGAGTCGGCGCTGGCCGGCGGCATCAAGGCCTTTGTGATCAAGCCCCTGAACCGGCTTGCCATTGCCGAAACGATACGCAAGGCGCTGGATACAAGCACGGCATAGCGGGCAGGCATGCCATTGGATATTCTACATCAAACCAACCTGCCGCAAAAAATAAATAGTGGCTCAGAGCGTGTATGAAAAGTCATGTAATGTCATCCTGAATGAAGTGAACTATCCCTGAATGTATTAAAACGACGAGATTCTTCGCTGCATTCAGAATGACAAAACGAAGGTGCTTTGGCTTTTCGTACAGGCTTTTAGATACTGATTAAAAAAATACAGGGTGATGTTTTTCATCCCTGTGGCTGTATTTTAAGAAAAATGGATTGTTAATGCCATATTTCTAAAATATAAAGATTCTATACACACGATACTGCGGAAGATGTTTTTATGGAAAACTCTTACAAAAACCCTGGTATTGTTTTTGTAAAGAACTATCGCACCTACCGGCTGCACATTGCCATAGGTTCAATACTGCTCTATCTTATTCTTTTTTTTATTCTTTATTATGGCTACCATTTTACCGCCATGCCTATCTTTGTGGTAATCCCGGTGATTGTCATAGCCTGGCTCTATGGCCCCCTCATCGGCGTCATCGCCGGACTGCTCAGTTTCCCCGTTCATGTGCTCATGTTTATTATTTTAGGAATCAGCCTGGTCAACAATATGCTGGTGGCCGGTCCCGGCATTGCAGGCACTATTGCCAATATGATCACCGGGCTGATTGTCGGCAGGTTAAGCGACCTGGGGCAGCGGCTCGGCAAAGAGCTCAGCGCCCGCCAGATTATTGAAAATGAACTGAAGCTGCATCGTGAGAGCCTGGAAAAGCTCGTTAACAATAAGACAGAGGAGCTGCAAAAAGCATATGGCAGGATTGAAAAAGACAAGCTTTTTCTTGAGAATATTTTTAGGGCTTCTCCCGATGCCATTACTGTTGCCGATGACGCCGGAAATATAGTTATGGCAAATGAGTCGCTCTACAGTGTGTATGGCTATCATCCCGAAGAAGTCATCGGCCAGCATGTATCTCTTTTTGCCCCGGATGATGAGCGGGCGGTGCAAAGATCAATGGGCATGATTGAAAGACTCTATGAAGAAGGCCTTATCCGGGATTTTGTGAGCAAGCGGAAGCGCAAGGACGGAAGCATTATAGAAATCGAAGCCAGCCATGTGCTGCTGAAAAATCCGGACGGCTCCGTTGCGGGAAGTATTTCATCAACCAGGGACATAACCGACAGGATACGGTTTGAGGAGATGCTCCGGCAGTCGCATGATTACCTTGAAACTATTTTCAGGGCCTCGCCCGACGCCATAACTGTTGCCGATGCCGACGGCTATATCGTTATGGCGAACGAGTCGGTCCGTGATGTGTATGGTTATGAGCCCGATGAGATAATCGGGCAGCATGGATCTCTTTTTGCCCCTGATGAGGAGAAGGGGCTGCAGCAGTCAATGGATCTGCTTGATGAGCTGTTTAAAAAGGGCATTGTGCGCAATACCCTGATTGAGCGCAAGCACAAGGACGGGAGAACCCTTCTGATCGAAGCCAGCCAGGTGCTGCTGAAAAATCCGGATGGCTCCTTTGCAGGAAGCGTTTCATCAACCAGGGATGTAACCGAGCGAAGGAAATTCGAGAATCAGCTCCAGCAGTCCCAGAAGATGGAGGCAATCGGCACACTTGCGGGCGGCATCGCCCATGATTTTAACAATATTCTCGCGGCAATCATGGGGTATACGGAGCTTTCCAGGGATCTGGCGAAAGGCAACAGCACTCTGGAGAGAAATCTTTCGCAAATATTCAAATCCACCGAAAGGGCGAAAACCCTTGTGCGTCAAATCCTTGCCTTCAGCCGCAAAACCGAAAGCGAAGCCACGCCGCTGCGCCTGCACATTATAATCGCTGAAGCGCTCAAGCTGCTTCGGGCATCGCTGCCCTCTACCATCTCCATTCTATCGGACATAGACGACACGGACGATGTCGTTGTGGCTGATGCTACAGAAATTTATCAGATCGTTATGAACCTGTGCACCAATGCGGCCTATGCCATGAACCCAGCCGGAGGCGTCATAGAGGTGACCGTACGGCCCGTTGACCTTGACTGGAATGCCGCCGGCTACTATACCGGTATAACGCCGGGGCAGTATGTGCAGCTGAGCGTCAAGGATACCGGCACGGGCATACCCGCGGATATCCTCGGCCGCATCTTCGAGCCTTTTTTCACCACCAAGGAAGTCGGCAAGGGAACGGGCATGGGGCTTGCCATGGTTCATGGCATTGTGAAAAGGTAT
>JAFGCP010000154.1 GCA_016932595.1 Deltaproteobacteria bacterium | reverse complement strand
TTGTCGAACCATGAACGGAAAGTCGGCCCTTCGACAGGCTCAGGGCGAACGGATAGGAGTTTCGTTTTTGGAAGATATTTTTTTTCAGGCTACAGTATTTAGAAAAATGCTCTAACGAATAAGCTGCCCCGCGCTCCAGCAGAAGAGCGCTATCGAGACCGCCGCCGCCGCATTGAGCGATTCAACCGCGCCGGTCATGGGAATTGCCACGGCCTGAGGCCGCAGCACATCGGGCAGGCCCTGCCCTTCCATGCCGGGAAGCAGCAGAAAGCGTTCGGGAAAAGCACATTCGCGTATCGACGAGCCCTGCATGTCAAGGGCGACGATATGCCGGGCCATGTCCGGCAACTGCACAACCTCGCCAAGCGACGGCCCGCGGGAAAATGCCAGCCTGAAAACCGCGCCGCCAGATGAGCGTATGCTTTTCGGGTGAAACGGACTGGCAGCCTCTTTGAGCAGCACCACCTGCCGCACCCCGAATGCCGCTGCCGAGCGCGCCGCAGCACCCACATTGGCCGGGTCCTGAAACGGCAGGGCCAGCACGCAGCCGGGTTCGGTCAGCCGGCAATCCCACTCCGGGATGGATGGCGCAAGCATCTCAAGCAGGGGCCCGTTTGTTTTGAACATATCAAGCTCGTTGAAGAGCGCCTTCTTGAGTACAAGCAGCTTTCCCTCCCGGCTGAACTGCTGCACAACATCGCCCATGCCGCTCTCCTCAAAGCCGTCAAAAACAATAAGCGAGCAGCATTCCTGCGGCCGCTCCAGGGCAAGCTCCCGCACCAGCTTCGTGCCGGACACGAGCGTGCGCTCCTGCTTCTTCAGGCCCCGGCCATCGGTCAGCTTGCACAGGGCCTTGAAGGTCCTGTTGTCGGGCGATGTGATGATAAGGGGTGTGTGAATTTTTTCGATCATGACTGGTGCTGCCGGCTGCTTTCCTAGTAAAAAGCCCCACAAAAGAGAGGGCTAAAAATCCCCCCTTTAGCAAAGGGGGTTAGGGGAATTTATCAGGCTGCAAAAAATCCCCCTGTATCCCCCTTTTTCAAAGGGGGATGAAGTAGACTTATTTTTTTGTATAAAATTACTATTCCCCCCTTGTTTAAGAGGCGCTGAACTTATAATAAAATCGCATGCAGCTATCCTATAAAACAACAGGCCAAATTTTACAATGTGAAACACATCGCCCCGCACATACCCACTTGACAGTCTGCCGGAGTTGGATTAAAAATATAACATATGTACAACTATAATATGTGGCAGAGGCACTACCCATGGAACAGTTGAGCGCAAAGCAGGAACGGGTGCTTGATTTCATAAAAAGCAGCCTGCAACAGACCGGCTATCCGCCCACAGTGCGCGAAATAGCCGACAGGCTCGGCCTTGCAGGCCCCAACAGCGCAAAAAAATTCCTCGACATTCTGGAGCGCAAGGGCTTCATTCGGCGGCAGCCGGGCTGCTCGCGGGCTATCGAGGTCATGGGGGCTGCTCTGTCACCAGCCCTTCGCAGCCTTCCGGTGGTGGGCGCCATACGGGCAGGCGAGCCCCTGCTGGCTGTGGAAAGCATCGGAGAACGGATTGCCGTTGACCCGTCATTTGCCCGAGGCGAAGGCCTTTTCTTCCTTCGCGTGAAGGGAGACAGCATGATCGATGCCCATGTCATGGACGGCGACCTTGCACTTATCCGGCCCCAGCCGGAAGTCGCCTCCGGCGACATTGCCGCCGTGCTGCTCGGCGATGAGGCGACGCTGAAATATTTTTTTAAAGAAAAAACTGCTGTCCGCCTGCAGCCGGCCAACCCTGCCTATAAACCGATTATGATCAAGCAAAAAGATGCCGCTCAGCTGCGCATCATCGGCAAGGTTGTGGGCGTCATGCGGAAGATGGAATAAGCAGGAGAACACAAATCCCCCTACCCCCTTTTCCAAAGGGGGATTTAAAGGCTCGGCTCTAAGATTGTTTTTCGAAGGTTATAGCATATTCAACTGGGTGAACAAAAACCGGGGGCACCATTGCAATTATATTCACTTCCCCCTTTGAAAAAGGGGGATAAAGGGGGATTTTCCGCATGCTGCAGTATGATAAAAAGCTAAAGCCATTCTCTCAAAAACTACGAGTTACTATGACCGATGCGGAAATACTGCTGTGGTCAAAAATAAAAGGCAAACAGCTCAAAGGGATGCAATTCTACAGGCAGAAAATAATCGGACGATATATTGCCGATTTTTACTGTGCCGCAGCAAAGCTTGTCGTTGAAGTTGACGGTAGCCAGCATTATACGGACGATGGCCGCAAAAGTGATGCGATACGCGACGCCTATATGAACGGTCTCGGTTTAAAAGTAGTACGATTTACCGACACTGCTGTGCTGACAAATATTGATGGGGTTGTTGAACATCTTTTTCTTTTTTTATAAATCCCCCTGCCCCTTTTTCCAAAGGGGGAGCTAAGAAAGCTTGTCTGGAATTCCGGAGCAGTTACGTGACGCTGTTGATTGAGTTGAATTACTTCTATTAAAATAGTCCGCAGTGTGGGTATCGCAAAAAATCGATGAGGGAAAAGAAGTGAGATAATTTTCACTGGCGTTTCTTTTAAAATATTGACGTGTTTATGAAAGAGTATTATTTAAAAAACAGCACGCCCGCCGCGCCTCTACTCAGCATGCGAAATTCGATGGGTTTTTATTTTTGGGTGGCATAACCTAACAACAGGAACTGACCGGACAAAAAATGACTGAAAAACGTTTAGGGAAACTGCCGCCGCGGTATTCATTTATCCTGAATCCATACACCGATGCACGTTTAAGTAAATGCCCGCAGTGCAATGCATTGACCAAACAAAAGAAGTTCGCCATTCTTATTCATATCGATAAATGGGGCCTTGCGCCTCTGGGGAAGACCTGCCGCTGGTGCTCGCGCTGCGAGCTTATTATGGTGCATCAGGATGAGCTGGAAAACGTCTTGACGCAGCATTTTTCATCAGTCGCTCCAGAAATAATCGGCAATAAATATCTGGTAATGGGAACAGTAGATATGAAGGTCTGGCGCAAGGGATTAAAAGGCCCTGGTCCTACAATGCAAGACGTGCTCGACCATACCGCCGATTTCAAGAAATATTGCAGTCTGGAGGTCGACCCCGGCGGCTGGCGTTTTGACTCATAAACAACAAATGTGCTCCGTTTTATTTTGAGAATTCGCATGCTGTGCACGACATGCCATAAATATGAAAATGACACTGCGATTGCCCCGTGTGATTTTTGCATGAGCACTGAATTTCCGGAGCATATGCTCTGTGAGTTGACGCGCGGTGCGCAAGAGAAACTTAAAAGATTCCGATGCGAGGCCTTCAGGCCAAAACTTTTGCTGGTGGGCGTAGGCAGACAACAATTAAAGGAAAAAAAGCCAGAAAATGTTATGGGCACTGCGCAAAAATACCGCCTTGCAGCGGCACTGCAGCAGTTGCAGAAAAATCCGGATGAAATACAGTATGCTCTTAAATATCATTGCTGTTTTGTGACACGGAAACGCGAGCCTATTTTTGCCGAAACAGAGCCGTTTATTGCGCTGATGAGCGATGGCGTAATGGCGCTCGATACGGATGTGAAAGGCATTATGAAAGCGCGCCTGCTGTGGCTCGCATCTGACCATATTCACATCTATCTTGAGGGAACACCTGACTGCTCAGCCCATAGTCTTGCTAGTGCTGCTCGAAAAAGAGTTGAAGCCGTAACCGATATGTTATTGCCGGGGACAAACATTTGGGAGAAATTTTATTACACAGGCACAATAGGCTGAGGCAGACCGTAGGATGGGTGCAACCCATCATCTGAATAAAAGCGGCTGATTACATTCGCTGCGATGGATATGAAATTGTGAAAATGAGGATACCATGTCACTGCTTGATTCTGCACGCGCACATGCTTTTCTGGAGCAATACAAACGCCTTTTGGGCGCCATTGCGGCCAAGCCCATGAATAACACGAAAGATCTCATCGAGGCACGCGCAGCGCTTTATAAGGATGTGTTAAACAAAACCTTCGTCTTTGATTCGTCATACGAGGAATCATTTATCAATGCCGTAAAAAATGCGACATACGGCATGTTCGTCTATGCCAAAAAATACAGAAACGGCTATGCGCTTAAGTCTTCCGACAATACCTGGTTTTGCGTTTTCGGCATAACAACGCCATTGGAAGAAATGATTCCGGAGTGGTGCCTCATTGACACAGCGGTGCTTCCCTATGGTGGTCGTATCCTCTGCGACGGGCTTATTATGGACCAGCATGTATCCATCGGCCCGAACATGGTTGCTGAAATGATTCAGGAGTTGAAAACAGAAAGAAAAAAATGGGCATCAGCAAAGCCCCAAGCCGGCGAAAAGGGGCACATAATTTCTGGTAAAAACGAAAAAACAGGGGGCACTATGACCGTACAGGCGCTGAGAAACATCTACCAGATTAAAGTTACTCTGAAAGACACTACGCCGCCCATTTGGCGCAGGCTGCGGGTTCAAAGCGATATAAAACTGAAGAAGCTGCACGTGGCACTTCAAATAGCCCTGGGCTGGACCGACTCGCATATGCATCAATTCATCTCGGGCAGCGAGTATTACGGCACGCCTGATCCGGATTTCGACTTCGACTGCAAGCCGGAGTCGAAAGCGAAACTTGACGATCTGCTGAAAAAAGAAAAAGCCTCTATAATCTACGAATACGATTTCGGTGACGGCTGGGAACATAAAATTGTACTGGAGAAAATTCTGCCGTTTACAAAGGATTTTAAGGCGCCTGTCTGCCTTAAGGGCGTGGGCGCCTGCCCGCCGGAAGATTGCGGAGGCCCCTATGGATACCGGAATTTATTGGAGGTTCTCAGCAATTCCAGCCACCCGGAGCATGCAGAGATGGTTGAATGGCTCGGCTGCGATGATTTTGATCCGAATTTTTTCGATATCGACGACGTCAACGAGGGGCTAAAAATTAACTGCCGCTGTTAAGCCCATAGGATGGGTCAAACCCATCATTTAAATACTGTTTTCGTTAACGAGAAGAAAAATGCCTCCCCGCACCATCATCCATCTTGACATGAACGCCTTCTTCGCCTCGGTGGAGCAGCAGTGCAATCCCGCCCTGCTGGACAAGCCCATTGCCGTGGTGGGCCGGGGCAGCCGCACCGTGGTGACCACAGCCTCCTATGAGGCCCGGGCCTTCGGCGTCAAGACGGGCATGAACAAATTTGAGGCGCAGCGCCAGTGCCCGCACATCATTTTTGTTGAAGGCAACAACCGGCGCTATGCTGAAACGTGCGAAGGATTCACGGCCATGTGCCGCACATTTACCCCGCTGGTGGAGGTGTTTTCCATTGATGAAGTATTCATGGATGTGACCGGCTCCTTAAAAATTTTCTCCTCGGCCCGGGATATTATCGCACGCATTAAGCAGCAGATAAAAAACAAGTACGGGCTTACCTGCTCGGCAGGCATCGCCCCGAATAAGCTGCTTGCAAAACTTGCCAGCGACCGGGAAAAGCCCGACGGCCTGGTGGACATACCGCCTGACACCGTGCTTCCCTTTCTTGAAAACCTGCCGGTCCAGGACCTGTGCGGTATCGGGAACAAAACGCAGGCAAAGCTGGCGCTTCTGGGCATAACCACCTGCGGCCAGCTCGGCAGGGCTGACGCGCATATGCTCACCCGCCATTTCGGTGTGATGGGAGACATGCTCCGCCATATGGGAAGAGGAGAAGACGACAGCCCGGTGGTGCCTTTGGAAGAGACGCCCGACCCCAAGTCAATCGGCCACAGTCATACTCTTCCGAGCGATATAACCCGGCGCGACCTGCTTGATTTCCATCTGCTGCGGCTCTCTGAAATGGTTGGCCGCAGGGCGCGCGATGGCGGCTTTGCCGGCCGCACCGTATGCCTCACTATCCGCTATAAGGATTTCACCACCTTCACCCGCAGAGTGTCTGTTTCGCATCCGATATGCGAAACCCCGGATATATTTGGCGCGGCAAAAGGCATTCTTGACGGCATCAAGCTTCAGCAGGCAGTGCGGCTGGTGGGCGTAGCTCTTTCACAGCTGGGAGAGATGCCGCTCCAGCTGCCGCTTTTTACAAAGCAAGCCAAAAGCCGCGAGCTTACCCGTGCGATGGATGAGATTAATAACCGCTTTGGTGATTTTACGCTGACCTGGGGCAGCATGCTTGAGCATGATGATTCTGAAGCACACGGGGGCGTAATATCGCCTGCCTGGCGGCCTGAAGGCCCGCGAAAAATTGAGTTTTGACGAAACTATAATAATCCGGCAAAGACCTACAGAACAATCAGTGGAGGAAATTGTATTTTTTTCTCAAGAAACTGTTGCCAAGTGCCGACTATTGCATTAGAAATTAATATGCAAAAACCGTTAACCGCTCTTCATCAAAGGAGATAAAGCATGGCAAAGGCAATGGATACCAAAAAGGAAACAAAAAAGCAGCCCAGCAAAAGCATCAAGGAAAAAAGAGCCGAAAAGAAGCAGAAAAAGGCCAACAAGGCCTGAAAAAAAATAAAACGCAGGGAGGAGAGGCAGAGGCGCTCCTCCCTGCTTTTTTTGCGCCCGTTCACACTACCCGCAGGAAGAATAAACGATGGAAACCATCCAGCAGCACAAGGTTGAATACACCGGCTTCTGGCCACGTGTGCTTGCCTCGATCATCGACAGCGTCCTGCTTATGCTGGTGCTGATGCCGTTTGCCGGCATGCTCATGGGCGGCGGCACCGGAAGTGTGCTCATCAATGTCATCCTCCCCGCCGTGGCAGTCATTGTTTTCTGGATATACAAATCAGCGACACCGGGCAAAATGATCATCAAGGCTGAAATCGTTGATGCAAAGACCTTCGGCAAGCCCACCACAGGCCAGTTCATCGGCCGGTATCTGGCGTATTATGTTTCCACCATCCCGTTTTTGCTGGGTTTTATCTGGGTGGCCTTCGATGAGCGGAAGCAGGGCTGGCATGACAAGCTTGCCGGCACCGTCGTGATCAGCACGAAAGCCCGCGGGCAGCAGCAGGCTCCGCAGGCATAAAAAAAAGAGGTGCAGCCCTCGTCGTTCAACGGCAATATTTGGCGCGAAAACGAAAGCCCGGTCCGTTCGCCCTGAACCTGTCGAAGGGTGGAAAGACTGGTAGGGTGGGTGAAACCCACCAGTAATGCAAACGAATTAATCTATTGGTGGGTTTCACCCACCCTACGATCTACGGTCTTTTTAATTACGCACTGCAGGCGGCTGTAACCGGAAATAGCCGCGCTTAAGGTAGATGTAGAGCACAAGCCCCCACCAGCCAGCCAGAAACGAAGCCGCCATGACCACCGCCACCTGATCAACCATTGAGTCCATGCCCGGGCCCAGGGAATTAAGCAGCTGCGAACCATCTTTCAGTGATGCGAGCCGTGCGGGAGCATCGAAAATAAAAAGCACCTTGTCCAGCGTATAAGCGGCAGTGGCGGCAGCCGTTGCCGTAAGAGCCCATGGCTTGCGGCTGGCCAGAGCATATCCCATGGCCAGCATAAGCATGCCGAAAACCCCGTTGTACAGCACAGCGACGATACCGCCGCGCACCGCGCCGAAAAGCGGCACCGGGGAGTTGCACATGACCAGCATCCACGCGCCTGACAGCGCCAGCAGCCAGCCCGTGGTGAGCATGGTGAAGCTGCGCCGGCCTGCGGCTCCTGCCGGTGCGGAAGGAGGCTGCCACTGGCCGTCAGACAGGCGCGCTCCGCAGAACCGGCACAGCTTCGCCTCGTCTTTGATCTCCTCGGCACAGTAGGGGCATTTCATGGAAGGAACACTCCTGTGGGAATAAAAAAACGCCCCTGCCGGGGCGTCTTGTTGTTTTAGAGGGATTTTATAAATTTTTCCATCCGCGCCACGCACTCCTTCAAAAGCTCGAAGTCGATGGCATAGCAGATGCGCACGCGGCCCTCGCCGCCAAGTCCGAACACGTCGCCGGGAATAACAGCCACGCGCTGCTTTTCCAGCAGACCCAGGGCAAACTCCTCGGAGGAGAGCTTTGAGCGCTCGATGGACGGAAAGATATAAAACGCGCCTTCGGGCCGGTTCACCGTCATGCCTATTTTATTGAGCGCCTCGAACATATAATTGCGCCGCCGCCAGTAGCTTTTTTTCATCTCTTCCATTTCAGGCATGCCCCGCTGCAGGGATTCAATGGCTGCGTACTGGGCCATAATGGGAGCACAGAGTGCTGCATACTGATGGATTTTTACGGCCTGCGCAAGAAAATCATTTGACGCCGCAATATACCCAAGGCGCCAGCCTGTCATGGCAAAAGCCTTGGAGAATCCGTTCATGAGGATCACGCGGTCCTTCATGCCCGGTACAGCCGCTATGGAGAAGTGCTCTTTTTCATAGGTGAGCTCGCCGTAAATTTCGTCTGAAATAATCCACAGGTCATGCTTCCGGGCAATCTCGGCTATCTTTTCGATTTCGGCCCGGTCGATGGTATAGCCCGTGGGGTTTGAGGGATAGGACAGTATTATCACCTTGCTCTTCGGCGTCACGGCTTTTTCAATATCATCTGCCGTGATTTTAAAGCTCGGGTTGCTCACCGCCACGGCCTTTGCGCCTGCAAGCTCGGCAAGGGGCCGGTAGCACACATAGGTGGGCTCGGGCAGGATGACCTCGTCGCCCTCGTTTAATATCGTGCGCAGGGCGATATCCACAGCTTCGCTCACGCCAACGGTAATCATGATTTCGCTGGCGTCATAGTTCACGGCAAAGCGGTCTTTAAGATACTTGGCCGTTTCCTTACGCAGCTCCATGAGGCCCCAGTTCGAGGTATAGCTCGTGCGGCCCTGCTCCAGGGAATAGAAAACGCGCTCGCGCACATGCCATGGCGTGACAAAGTCCGGCTCGCCCACGCCAAGGGAGATAATATCCTTGGCGTCGATGACAAGATCAAAAAATTTGCGGATGCCCGATGGCGGCATCTGCTCTATGCGGTTGTTAAAGCGCAACATTGAGCCGCTCCAGCTTGTTTTGTTTGAACAGCATGGTGCCGTTTTCCTTGTATTTCTTCAGAAGAAAATGGGTGGCCGTGCTCTTGACATTATCGAGAGTTGAAAGCTTGTCGGACACGAAAAAAGCCACATCCTTCAGGTTGTCGCCCTCCACCACGACCAGCAGGTCATAGCGGCCAGACATAAGATACAGCGACGTGACCTGCGGAAACTGGTAAATGCGCTCGGCAATGGCGTCAAAGCCCTTTTCGCGCTCGGGCTGCACCTGAATTTCAATAAAAGCAACGACCTTGTCCTTCTGCTTCGGCAGCTTCTCTTCATTGATCACGGCGCTGTATTTGATAATGGTCCCGTCATCCTCCATCTGTCGAATCTTTTCGCGCACATCCTCGACGCTCTTGTTGAGCATGGAGGCGATGTCTTCGGGCGTAAGCCGGGCGTCTTTCTGCAGCAGTTCAGCTATTTCGTTCATAAAAATTCTCCCGATACAATGATTGCAACTGAAATATAATCTATACTATCATATGTCAACCGTCAATGTGAAGAGGAATCAAGGCAGGGGTCAGGGTTTAGGGGCCAGGGTTTAGGGTTTGGAGTCGTAGGGGGGCGTGCTCACCACAGAGGCGCAGAGAGCACAGAGAAAGGGATTTTTATTTTTCGCCTGAGATGGCGAAAAATAAACAGTCTCCCGCCTCGTTCTGTTATCTCTGTGTCTCCGTGGTGAATATAGTTGTCATTGTTTTGAACGGTCTAAAAAGATTTAAGGGCTATGAAAAAAATGCTTTTTGATATCGCTCTTGCCTGCCTGATTTTTTATGCCGGCATGCTCCTGCTTGTGTACTTTCTGCAGGACCGGCTGCTCTATTTTCCGTTAAAAGACATTGACGTTACCCCGGCTGCCCTGCAGCTGGCCTTCGAGGAGGTGCGTCTGACAACAGACGACGGACAAACGTTGGCGGCCTGGTGGATACCGGCCGAAAAGGAGCGGGCCGTGCTGCTTTTCTGCCATGGCAATGGCGGCAATATTTCCTACCGCCTTGATTCCATAGATATTTTCAGCAGGCTGGGGCTGAGCGTGCTGATTTTTGACTACCGCGGCTATGGCGGCAGCACGGGACAGCCCTCCGAAAAAGGGACCTACCGCGATGCGGAATCGGCCTGGCGCTATCTGGTTGATGTTCAGAAAAAGAAACCTGAAAAGATCATTTGTTTTGGAGAATCCCTTGGCGGCGCCGTGGCAGCTGAAATCGCAATGCGGCATGAGTCTGGAGGACTTATCATCATGTCGAGCTTCACCTCCATACCCGAACTTGCAGGCAGGCTCTACCCCTTCCTGCCGATAAAACTGCTGTCAAAATTCCGCTATGCCACTATCGAAAAGATAGCGAACATCGCGGCCCCAAAACTCATTATCCACTCACCTGATGATGAAATAATCCCCTTTGAGCAGGGCCGCTCGCTCTATGAAAAAGCCGCTCACCCCAAGCAGTTCCTCCAGATCAAGGGAGGTCACAACGAGGGGTTTCTGGTCTCCGGAAATCTCTACGTTCAGGGGCTGAAAGACTTTCTGGACAGGTATTTCCCGTATCAGGCAAATCCATAAAACGAGCTGTAGGCCGGACTGTCCGGCTCATTTGTCATGACCGATAAATTCGTCTTGCCTGTAAATACCTCACGGACTATATAGTAAGGGCGTAATTTGGAATTTCAGCTCGTCAGGCATAAGTATACCATGTGTGCTAAAATAGGATTAAAATCCCGCTTTGCGGCCGGGGCTGACACAAACAAAACCAGTCTGCCGCCTGACAACGCTTCAAACAAAACAGAAAAAGGCCGGTAGCAACCGGCAGAGGAGTCCGTTAAAAAATGGTGGAAAAATATAAAACCATTTTTGAAAAAGCAGCGGTTGGCATACTTATCGCTGAGCTTGAATCAAAGCGCTTCAGATATGCAAATCCGGCCATATGCAAAATGCTCGGCTATGCCGAAGATGAGCTGCTGCGCCTGAGTTCGCGGGATATTCATCCGCAAGAGGCCCTTGATGCTGTTTTTGAAGAATTCAATGAGCTTGCCCGGGGTATTAAAAACAGGGCGGTTGCAGTCCCCTGCCTGCGCAGGGATGGTAAAGTCATATATGCCGACATCAGCGCATCCGAAATCATTATCGATGATACAGCATGCAACCTTGGTTTTTTTTCTGATTGCACCGAGCGCATACAGGCAGAACAGGCCCTGCAGGAGATTGCGGGTCATCAACAGGCCCTCCTTGCCGCTATTCCTGATATCCTTATTGAGGTCGATGCCGGCATGACCTATACCTGGGCCAATCAGCAGGGCCTTGATTTTTTCGGTGATGATGTAATCGGCAGAAAGCCTGACTTCTATTTTATCGGCGCGCAGGATCCATACAGCAAGGTCGGCAGTCTGTTTCGCGGCGATGAAACAACCGTCTACCTGGAAAGCCTGCAGCGGCGCCGCGACGGGCAGGCGCGGCTGCTTGCCTGGTGGTGCCGCGTGCTCAAAGACGCTCACGGCAATGTGACCGGAGCCATATCCTCCGCCCGCGACATCACCGAGCACAAGCGCATGGAAGAAACGCTGCGGGAAAGCGAGCAGCAAATTCGCACAATCAGCAATAATATTGTCAATGGCATGATTTATCAAGTAGTTCGCCTGAACGACGGCACGCGAAAATTCACCTACCTGAGCGATACCGTGCTTGAGTTTTACGGCATAACACCGCAGGAGGGGATGGCACATGCAAGCCTTATTTATGACAGAATCCACGAAGAAGACAGGGCGCGCATACATAAGGAGGAGGAACGCGCAAATGAAACCCTGTCGATATTCAAAACCGAGGCCAGGGTTTTAAATCACAGGGGCGAAATGCGCTGGTCATTGTTTGTCTCACGCCCGAAAAAACTGCCGGATGGAACAACCTGCTGGGACGGCATTGAGTTTGACATCACGGAGCGCAAACAGGCTGAAGATGAGCGGTCGCAGCTCATCGCGGCAATAGAACAGGCGCAGGAAGCCATTATGATTGCCGGCAAAGACGGCACTTTGCAATATGTAAATGCTTCTTTTGAGCGCATTACCGGTTTTTCAAAAGACGAAATCCTTGGCAAGAACCATGCCGTATTTGCCCAATCCGAGGACTTCCTTCGGATTCAACAGCGGGTATGGGACTCTCTCATTCAGGGCAATATCTGGTCCGATACCATCAAAGTCAGAAATAAAAACGGCGTGGAAATCTCGGTGGAAGTCGTGACGTCACCCATACGCAATGCACAGGGAGCCGTGACCTCGTTTGTGTCAATTGCGCGCGATATCACCAAAGAGCTTATGATGGAGGAGCAGCTGCGCCAGTCACAAAAGATGGAGGCAATGGGCACGCTGGCCGGCGGCATCGCCCATGACTTCAATAATATCCTTGCCGCCATTATGGGCTATACCGAGCTTGCGGGGCTTGATGCGCCTGAAAGCAGCACTCAGAAATATAATCTTGAGCAGGTGCTCAGGGCCGCCGATCGGGCGCGGGCGCTGGTAAAGCAGATTCTTGCTTTCAGCCGCAAGCAGGAGCAGCAGCGGCACCCCCTTAAGCTGCAGAGCCTCATTAAGGAGGCATTGAAGATGCTCAGGGCAACAACGCCCACAACGATTGAAATCGTGCCCCATATCAGTAATGACCCGGGCTATGTTACAGCCGACCCCACGCAGATGCACCAGGTGCTTGTTAATCTCTGCACGAACGGCGTCCATGCCATGCAGGAAAGCGGCGGGCGGCTTGAAATCGAGTTCACTTCTGTGGAGCTGGCCGAAGCTGATATGGCCATGTTTCCGGACCTGCATCCCGGGCGCTATGTAAAACTCACGGTAAAGGATACCGGCACGGGCATTGACCCGGCAATTATGGACCGCATTTTTGATCCGTTTTTTACGACAAAAGAGGTGAACAAAGGAACGGGCATGGGGCTTGCCGTTGTGCACGGGATTGTAAAAAGCCATGGCGGGGCTATTACCGTAGACAGCAGGCTGGGAGCGGGAACCGTTTTTACCATCCTGCTGCCACGCACAGCAGAAAAACCCGCCGCGGAGCAGGCCACCCCGGCGTCGCTGCCCCATGGCACCGAACAGGTCCTGTTTGTTGATGATGAAACCATCCTGGTCCAGGCGGGGTGCTCCATGCTTGCTGCGCTTGGATACCGGGCAGTGCCCGCGCATGGCAGCGCGGAAGCCCTTGCTCTGTTTAAAAATGCTCCTTCCGGTTTTGATCTTGTTATGACGGACCAGACCATGCCGCAGATGACGGGGGTTGAGCTTGCGCGGCAGCTGCGAGAAATCCGCCCCGCTATCCCGATTATATTGTGCACGGGATACAGTGAAGCCGTTGATGCCGCAAAGGCGGCAGAGCTCAACATACAAGCCTTCGTGATGAAGCCTTTCAAGCTCAGGGAAATAGCTGAAACTCTGCGAACGATTCTTGATAAGAACGTGCAAAAATAAAGGGAGTTCTCTCAGCCTTTCCGGTATTTCAAATCGGTATTGACGGGCAGTCGGCAGGGTGCGCCGCGCGCAGCGATAACGGAAGGTTATTGTGTTGTTATGCCTGCAGTGTGAAAACCCGGATTGGCGATGGGGATTTAAATTTGATTTTTGTTTGGATTACCGGTGCGCACGGCACACCCTACGGACTGGGGCAAGATCAGTCGTAGGTTGGGCAAAGTGAAACGTGCCCAACAATCTCCAGAATGCAATCGCATTATTGCTGGGCACGCGGAGCTTTGCCCAGCCTACAAAAACTTTTCTCGTTATGAGAAAGGAGACAACAGGAAATGGATGAAGTAAAGGGTATCGGCAAGATATGCGATTCGATGTGCCCGATCTGCGTTGCCAGCAGAAAAAAAGCACCATGGCTGCAGCCTTTTGTCAAGATGATGTACTACTGCGTCTGTGGCAAGCCTGCGATGTTTTTGCGCATACCAACGCCCTGCACCTCACGAGAAAAACAAACCGGCAAAAAACCCTGGGAGTGAGTCACCTGCTGTCAAGTGGTAGGGTGGATTAAGCGCAGCGAATCCACCAAATGCTGTAAAACAGCATGTTGGGCAAAGCTCGTCCTGAGCGTTGACGAACTGACGGAGCGTGCCCAACAAATCGCAGGGTTCAAATCACCTACCAAAGGGGGGCTTTTTTTATCGACTATCCCGCCAATGCGAAATTCAAAATATACGCGCAGGCTCGCACTGAGCACCAACTGGTTTTATTCACCACCGTCTGGCTTTTGGCACAGCAGCTTTTTTTGCCTTGGAATCCCCCTTTTGCAAAGGGGGTTTGGGGGATTTGGTGGCTTCAAAAAATCCCCCTGTATCCCCCTTTTTGAAAAGGGGGAAGAAGACCGCAGAATGCGCAGCACGCACCAAAGGAATCGAATATCCAGCCGATGCGAATATCAAAATATACGCTTGTCGAACTAACTAACTGGTGCTATTCTGCAATCCTGCAACCCGGGGTAAAGACAAAATAATCAGCCATTTTGGAAAAATAGCCATGTTATACGGATATCCGTATAACATCCTGTAATAGATAAAAATCCTTTAAGAAGACTATCTATTTTCCAATTTCACTAAGCATA
>JAFGCP010000153.1 GCA_016932595.1 Deltaproteobacteria bacterium | reverse complement strand
TTTTTCCGCGACATGTTTCCCAATGTGCTGGAGCTTCTGCAGCAGGCCTTCGCTCTTGCCGGTTTTGCCGAGGAACCCGACGACATGAACGGCGTGCGGGCCCATGCCCGGCTCCTGTTTGCCGAGCTGCGCAGCCAGGGCATGCAGGAGCCGCAAGCCCGCGAGTTTTCCCTTGCCCGCATCTTCGGTCCCGCCCCTGCCGCGTATGGAACGTCGGTTGAGCAGGCCGTAAAAAACCGCAGCTGGACCGGGGAAGGCGAGCTGGCAGCCGCCTATATCGACAGCCTCAAGCATGCCTATACGCCCGGACATTACGGCATTGAAATGAGCGACCTTTTGACCGGCAATCTCAGCCGTGTCGAGGTGGTCAGCCAGGTGCGCAGCTCCCGGGACTATGAAATAACCGACCTTGACCACTACTTTGAATTTTTCGGCGGCCTGGCCAGAAGCGTTGAGCAGGCCTCAGGCAAAAAAGCCCTGATGCTTATCTCCGACACCCACGCAGGCTCTGCGCGCACCGAGGACATCAAGGAGGCTATCAACCGGGGCCTGTACTCGCGGCTGGTGAACCCGGCATGGCTGGCCGGCATGCTCAGCCACGGCCATCACGGCGGCCATGAAATTGCCAAGCGGATGGAAAACATGCTTGGCCTTGCGGCCACGACCGGCGCGGTCGACCCCCGGGCTTTTGAGCAGCTCAACCGGCGCCTTGTGTTTGATGACGCCATGCGCCAGCGCATTCAGGACAATAACCCCCATGCGCTGCTGGATATCATACAAAGGCTCTGGGAGGCGCAGACCCGGGGCTACTGGTCACCGGACAGCACAACCCTCGAACAGCTTAAACAGCACTACATGGCTGCGGAAGCACAGGTGGAAGGAGCGCAGCAATGAACAGCCTGTTTCCCTTTACCGCGATTGTGGGGCAGGAGCTTATGAAGCAGGCCCTTATTCTCAATGCCGTCAATCCCGGCATCGGCGGCGTGCTGATCCGCGGGGAAAAGGGCACGGCTAAATCCACCCTTGCCCGGGCCCTTGCCGAGCTGCTGCCGGAAATCTCCGTGATCCCGGGCTGCCCCCTCCAGTGCGATCCTGCGGCGCCCCTGGCGCAGTGCCCCCACTGCGGCAGCGGGCAGGCCCAGCCCCCGATCCTGCGGCGCATGCGCGTTATTAATCTGCCCGCCAATGCCACCGAGGACCGCGTCGTGGGATCCCTTGATATCGAGCAGGCCCTGAAATCAGGGCAGCGCCGCTTTGAGCCCGGTGTGCTGGCAGAGGCCCACCGCGGCATACTTTATATTGATGAAGTTAATCTGCTGGATGATCACCTTATCGACCTGCTGCTTGACGCCGCGGCCATGGGAGTCAATACGGTGGAGCGCGAAGGCGTCAGCTTTTCCCATCCGGCCCGGTTTATTCTGATTGGCACCATGAACCCCGAGGAGGGCGAGGTGCGGCCACAGCTGCTGGACCGTTTCGGCCTGTGCGTTGAGGCCCAGGCGATCATGGACGCGGCGTCGCGCACCGAAATCATTCGCCGCCGCATTGCCTGGGAAAAAGACGGCTCCGGATTTGCCGCCCGGTTTGCCGGGGAGCAGCAGCGGCTTGCCGCAGCCATAACCGCGGCCCGGGATCTGCTGCCAGCGGTTTCGGCGGATGACGCGCTTCTTGACCGGGCAGCCCAGGCCTGCATCGAGCTTGATATACGCTCGCATCGGGCCGATATCGTCATGGTCCGCGCAGCCCTTACCCTTGCGGCTTTCGACGGCAGGCGGCAGGCCACGGCGGATGATCTGCGGCAGGCTGCGCTGCTAGCCCTGCCCCACCGCCTGCGGCGACGGCCCTTTGAAGAAAGCCGCATTGATCCGGACACAATCGCTCAGGCTCTCGCGGGGGGGGAAAAAAAACCGTCGCAAACGCAGGCCGGCGGGCTGCCTGCAGCGCAGCCGTCTGAAGCCGCGCAGGAGCAGGTGTTTGAAATTGCCCGCCTTCCCGCTCACTGCCTGCCCTCGCCGGCAGCCCCGCGCAAAACCCTGCGCGCAGCCGGCAAAAAAGCAAAACCCGTTGCCGCAGCCAACCGCGGCAAATATACGCGCTCAGGTATGCCTGCCGGTGTATTCAGCGGCAGCGACATTGCAGTGGATGCGACGCTGCGGGCTGCGGCGCCTGACCAGTGCGGCCGCAAAGAAGGAGACCCGCTGCATATTGCTTCCGGCCATATGCGCGTAAAAAAGCGCAGGCGGCCGGCAGGGGCGACCATACTGTTTGTCGTTGACGCAAGCGGCAGCATGGCGGCCGGCCGTCGCATGGCGGCTGCCAAGGGCGCGGTGCTGAGCCTGCTGCAGGACGCTTATGTGCAGCGCAATCGCGTAGCCCTTATAGCTTTTCGCGACGACGGAGCCGAGGTGCTGCTGCCGCCCACGGACAATATCGATGCAGCCCATGAGCAGCTCAAAGACCTTCCCACCGGGGGCCGCACGCCCCTTGCCCATGGCCTTGCCCGGGCATTGGAGCTTGCCCGCCAAACCCGGCAGCGCGATGCCGGCCGTCACCTTATGGCCGTGCTGATCAGCGACGGCAAGGCAAATGTGGCCTTCGGCGCACCTGCTTCGGCAAGCCCTTTTGATGAAGCATCCGGGCTTGCCCTGCAACTGGTGCAGGCTGGCATTGAGCTTCTGGTGCTTGACACGGAAGATGATTTTCTGGCGCTCGGCCTTGCCAAAAAACTCGCCGGAGCCGCAGGCGCTGCCTATCTGAAGCTGGCGCGCGTGGAGGCAGGGGCTGTCGAAAGCGCCGTGCGCGGGCAGCTACAGAAGGAGATTGTATGAGATAGCTTTAAACTGAACGCTCGCAAACTCTGCAGGAGCCCCATGGGGGGCTTAAAAGGGAAGACGGTGCAAATCCGTCGCGGACCCGCCGCTGTAACCGTGAACTGAATGCCGCAGAGTGCCACTGTTTCGATAAAGCGGAACGGGAAGGCGCGGCATGAGGGTTGATCCGGAAGCCAGAAGACCTGCCTGCAGAAGTATAAGCACTGCCAGTTCCCCGTGGTAAGGGAGCGCGGCACAGTATATTTGCGGATAAAAACGGTATCCCCAAATCAAGCGACCTTGATTTGGGGATTTTTTTTCTTAAACCAAAGGGAAGAAAGAGTGTTCCGCCATGAAAAAAAAGGTTCAAAAGATTGCGCTTTCATTTTTAACCGGTATGCTGCTGTGTTTTCCGGCAGTCGCACACAGCTGGGACAACACTACCGCGCAGCCGGCCCCGGTTCACCGGCTTGATGAAGTGATTGTAACCGCGACGCGCAGTGAAAAATCAGCTGATGAAGTATCGGCCGATGTGGATGTGTTAAGCAAACAGGATATAAAAACCGCTCCCGCAGCCAATGTGGATGGCATGCTGCAGCGCTTCAGCGGCATTGATATTACCCGGCCCTCTGACATGGCAATTACTTATCCCATGCAGATAGCCATCAGGGGCGTGAGCGGAGGCAACCGCGTACTTTTTATGGTGGATGGCGTGCCGATCAACTCAGCCCTCACCGGGTTTATCAATCCCGGCATCATTCAGCCCGAGTCCATAGAGCGGGTCGAGGTTGTCAAAGGCGCTTTTTCATCCCTGTACGGCAGCAATGCCATGGGCGGCGTTATCAATATCATCACCAAAAAGCGCACTGTCGACGGCCGGGAGGCAACGCCCTTTGCCGCGGCCGGCGACTACGGCTACCGTGAGTCGGGCACACGAGTCGAGGCCAAAGAAGGAAAACTTTCCTGCAGCCTGGACGGGGGCTACCGCTCCATCGACAATCACTACCGCAATGACAGTCGCGTAAAATACGGCTGCAATATGCTTTCCGGAAAATGGAAACGCACGGAGACCGATACGGCAAATGCCGGTTTTCGCGAGGCCCGGCTGTCGGGCCGCTTTGATTACGATCATTCGTCAACCACGGGCCTTACTCTTGGCGGGGGCTACAGCGGCTCCTTCACGGGCATGGGAGAAACCACGCATCTAACCCCCCCGCGGGACCGGGACCTTGACCGGGAGCTCTACTACCTGCATGCCGGGGGTCATACGCAGGTTTTGGACAGGGTCAGGCTGGAGGCCCGCGCATACACCAATTATGAGGAAACCGACTCTGATGATGAAAACATGACGGGCTATGAACTGCCCTTTGGCACGTTCTACCGCTATGAATACGGCGACCGAAAGTACTGGGGCCGCGACAATGGTCTGCAGCTGAAGGCTTCGCTTCCCTGGGCCAGCTGCAATTTTTTCACCCTGGGCGCGGACCTGAACTGGAAGCGGGGCTACTGGCGCAACCGGGGAAAAGGCGGGAGGGTGATCGACCGGACCATGGATGAAACCATGACCACCCAGGCCCTGTACGGCCAGAATGAAACCGAACTTTTTGAGCGCCTGACCGTGACCCTGGGAGGCCGCTTTGATGTTAATTCCGAGTCGCAAAGCTCGTTTTCGCCGAAGCTGGGCCTTTTGTACCGCCTGAGCGACCGCATCAGCCTGCGCGGGTCAGCGGGCCGCGCCTTTCGCGCGCCAAATCTCTCGGAGCTGTACATGCCTACCTGGCAGATGGTGGCGGGCATACCCTTTGAATCAAATCCCGATCTTGATCCCGAGGTGATCTGGTCTTATGACCTGGGCATGACCGTGCAGGTGCATGAAACAACAAAATTAGAATTGACCGGCTTTTATACGGACGCCACCGATTTGATCACCAATGTGGTCACCCGGGGCGTGATGCGCTATGAGAATCTGAGCAAGGTCACAACCGACGGCTTTGAGGCCGGCATTGAAACAGCGCCTCTGCCCTGGCTCACCGGCTACGCCAATTATACCTATACCCATGCCGTTGATAAGGACCTGGGCCGCATGGGCAATACGCCGATGCACCGTTTCAATGGAGGGGTTCAGACCATCTGGCGCCTATGCCCGCAGGCCGTGCTTTTCACGGGCCTTGATTGTCGCTATACCGACAGACTGTTTTATCAGGACCGGATGACAAAAAATCTGCTCAAGCTCGACGCCTTTACCGTTGTTGACCTGACGGTGCGGCTTGATCTCTATGAGCGCCTGGGCGTGAAAGCCGTCATGACCAATGTAATCAATGAAAACTACGAGCAGCACAACGGCGATATCGGGCCTGCGCGGTCGTACTGGATGAAAATGGAGTGCAGGTTTTAACACGGAGGAAACCAATGGATTTATTACAGGCAGGAATTGATTACGGAATTTTGGGGCTGCTGGGGGTGCTCAGTATAGTTGCCCTGGCCCTGGCAGGGGAGCGGTGGTGGCGCTTCCGGACTATTGCGGTGAGCGCTTTTCCCGATAAGCTCTCCATGGAGAAGAGCCTCACGCGGCATCTGCATCTCATCGCCACCATCGGCAGCAATGCGCCCTATATCGGCCTTCTGGGCACGGTGCTGGGGATTATGCTGACTTTTTATACCATGGGTACGGGCGGCTTCATGGACGCCCCGAAAATCATGGCCGGCATCGCACTCGCCCTGAAAGCCACGGCCGCCGGGCTGCTGGTGGCCATACCGTCGGTCGTGGCCTATAACCTGCTGCTGCGAAAAGTCAAAGTGCTGCTTATGGACTGGGAGATCGAGCATGGACGAAAAGAGTTTTGATTATATCAATGTGATTCCGCTGGTCGACGTGATGCTCGTGCTGTTGACCATCGTGCTCACGGGCGCCACCTTTATCGTGTCGGGAGCTCTGCCCATAGAACTGCCCAAGGCACAGGCTTCTCAGACGGATGTCGCGGCCGCCCTGACCATCGAGATCGATGCCGGCGGAGCGATCTATCTGGATCGCCGGCAGCTTGACCGCCGGGGGCTTGAGGAGCGGCTCAGCCAGATCGCGCCGGCAAGCCCGGTGATCATCAGGGCCGATGCACAATGCCGGCTGCAGGCTTTTGTCGACGTGTTTGACATGCTGAAGACCCGGGGCTTTATTCGCATCGATCTGCAGACGGAGAAGCTAAATGAGCAGGCTGGGTAAATGGCTGCTGGGGTCCTGCTGCCTGCACCTGCTGATGATTGGCGGCGTAGCCGTGCTGTGCGCTGTTTCTCAAAAACCTGCGGCTGTTATTGACCTGTCGCAGCTGGGGCATTCCTGGCAGGCGTCGGCGGGTTCCGGGGTGGGTGGTCTGCAGCAGGAGCAGGCAGCGGCGATACCGGAACCGGTGCGGCGTCATGAGAAGCCGCGGATTAGAAAACCCCAAAAGCCAAAGCCTGCGGCCCGTATGCGGCCGTCGGCAAAAAGCGTTCAACCCGCGCCGCAGCAGGCCATTGACGCCGTTGCCGGGGAAGACAATGCTTCAATAGCAGCGGATGCTGCAGGCGGCCTGACCGGAGCTCGCCGTGGAGGTTCAGACGAATCCGGTTCAGGGGGTGCGGGCGGCGGCGCCGGCAGTCAGAACGGCGCTTATCGGGGTATGTATTTCGGCTTTATTACAAGGCTGGTACAGAAGGCCGCGGTCTATCCCCTGCAGGCCCGGAGAATGGGCTGGCAGGGCACGGTCACCGTTTCCTTTGTTATTCAGAAAAACGGCAGCATCACCGATGCGGCCGTGATTGAAAGCTCGGGGAAGGCAGTTCTTGATGGCAGCGCGCTTACGGCGGTGAAAAAGATCGGCCCGCTGCCGGGCCCACTCGAGACAGTTGAAATACGACTGCCCGTTATCTACAGGCTGAACAAGGCTGGATGAACGAACAATTAAACATTCACAGGGGTATATTGTACTGTAGCCCGTCCGGACACGATCGTCTGCACGGGCTGCGTCGAGGCTGTGCGGGGCTGATGTGCGGCATGATTTCTAATAACACGACAGATCTATTCTATGGGGGTGCAGAAATAATTAATTGACCGGAGGCAGCATACGTGTTACGTGTTTTTAAATTGTAATATTTGATTACATGGTACCTGTACTGCGCCGCATTTGAATACATCCTGCACAAAAGCTTCGTTCGCCCTTCGGCCCTTCGTCAAGCTCAGGACGAACGGTTTTATAACCATGATCCTATAGAATAGTTCGTTCATGGTGAGCTTGTCGAACCATGCACATAAAATAAAGTTGCACAGTATAGGTAAACAATGACAACATTAATCAGATTCGGCGTATCTCTTGAAAAGACACTTCTCGAACGATTTGATGCGCTGATACACGAAAAGCAGTACACCAACCGCTCCGAGGCCATACGGGATCTCATCAGGGAGAACCTTGTAAAAAAAGAGTGGGAATCCAACAAGGAGGTTACCGGCGCGATTACCATTGTCTACGATCATCATAAACGAGAACTCGTGAATCATCTCATGAATGTGCAGCACGATTATCATGATACGATCATTTCAACCCAGCATATTCACCTTGATCATTATAACTGCCTCGAAGTGGTGGTGGTGAAAGGCAAATCACAGAATACGGAAACACTTTTCCATAAACTAAAATCAGCTAAGGGCGTTAAGCATGCCGGATTTACCATCACCACAACCGGAAAGAATTTGACATAGAAGGCGTGTTTTTTTTACCTATTCATGCCACGATTGTTCGTTTAGTAGCATTCATCAGGGTGGCTTCATGCATCATAAATTCGTCGTTTTTCCGTTTAGCGCCATCGTCGGGCAGGAGCTGCTGAAAAAGGCCCTGCTTATCAACGCCATAGATCCCAGCATCGGCGGCGTTCTTATTAAAGGAGATAAAGGCACGGGAAAGTCAACAGCCGTGCGCGCCCTGGCATATTCGCTGCCGAAAATTAAAATTGTTGCAGACTGCCCCTTTCAGTGCCATCCCGAGATTCTGAAGCTCATGTGCAAGTCATGCCAGCACCGCTTCGAGCAAGGAGAGAAACTTGCCGGGAAAGAAAAAGGCATGGAGATCGTGGACATGCCATTGTCGGCGACCGAGGACATGGTCGTCGGGTCCATTGACATCAAGCGGGTTCTTACTGACGGCATCAAGGCCCTGGAGCCGGGCATACTTGCCCGGGCAAATAGAAACATTCTGTATATCGACGAAGTCAATCTGCTTGATGATCATCTGATCAATATTCTGCTTGATGCCGCTGCCATGGGCGTTAACAGCATTGAGCGCGAGGGCATATCGCTGTATCACCCGGCCCGGTTCATGCTTGTCGGGACCATGAACCCGGAAGAGGGCGAGCTGCGGCCCCAGATCCTTGACCGCTTCGGCCTCTGCGTCGATGTGCAGGCCCTGACCGACAAGGATCTGCGCCTTGAGGTGATACGTCGCAGAAAGCAGTTCGATCGCGACTGCTGGGAATTTGAAGCAGCCTACAGGGGCGGGCAGAAAAAACTGCATGGCGCTATCGTGAAAGCGCAGAAGCTGCTGCCCAATGTTGTCATGTCAGACGGCAATCTTGAAAATATCGTTGAGATTACCTCCGGCCTTGGCATCAAAACCCATCGGGCCGATATCGTCATCGAGAAAACCGCCTGCGCACTGGCAGCTCTAGCAGGCAGGCGGCAGGTGATCCACGATGATATCATCTCGGCTGCGCTTCTGGCCCTGCCGCACAGAATGAAACAGCAGCCGTTTGAAAAGACCGCGCCACTTGATCGGCAGCAAATGGAGCAGCTGCTGCAGCAGCAGGAGCAGGAAGATATCGCCCCCCTTGAAAAACAGGGGGCATTAAAAAAAAACTTCGCCCGCCTGAACAGCCAGGCCCTGACACGGGGGTCTGAAACCCGCCGCGAAACAGCGGAGCAGGGTCTTTATATCCGGGCACAGGAGAGCAGCCGGCCTGTCAGCATCGCCGTACTGCCTACCATTAAAAAAGCTGTCGCCGGGACAGGGGGGCTTTCAGTGCTGCCTGAGCACCTTATGGAGAAAGTGCGCAGCGGCAAAGGCGAATGCTTATATATTATCGTGCTCGACTCTTCCTCGTCCATGCGCATGGACAAGAAGGTGCGCCTTGCCAAAACCCTTTCCTGGCAGGTGCTGAAAGAGTCGTATGAAAAGCGCAACCGCCTGGCGCTGATCGTGTTCCGGGGCGACGAAGCGCGCCTGACCGCCGCACCCACGCGCAATTACGAGCGCATTCAGGATATTCTGGAAAAGCTCCCCTCTGGCGGAAAAACACCGCTCACACCCGCGCTTTTCCGGGCCTTCGAGCTGGCAAAAAAAGAGCAGCGAGCCGCGGTCACGATCGTGCTCATCTCCGACGGCAGGGCTAATGTTTTTGCAACCGGCAGCCTTGAAGGCGATATCGCTCAGCTTGAAAAAATATTGAGAAAGCCCGACCTTATCATTGTCAATGCCGAAGCACGGCACCGCAGCATCGGTACGCTTGAAAACCTGGCGCAGTGCTTTCAGGCCCGGCATCTGTATTTGGAGGAAACTCTTTGAAAAACATCCTGCTGCTCACGAGCCTTGATACAACCCTGGCCCTGAAAATCGCTCTTGAGAAAATTACCGCCGGCTATGGTCCGGTCTGTTCGGTGCGCAAGTTCTATTTCAAGGACTATGAATCGCCCGATATACCCCTTGACGACATACGGGAAGCGCTTGCCTCGGCCGATATCATCGTCATTGACACCCGGTCCGATACGCGGGTGAGCCGGGCATTGACCGGCCTGCTTGCGGGAGTAAAAAAAACCGTGGTGGTGCTGGTAGGGGTTACCCCTGAAATATTTTCGCTGACACGCATGGGGAAATTTTCCGGCGCGGTCATGTTTAAAAACGCCGGCGATAAAGAGTTCACGATCGAGTCCTATGTGAAGACCAAGCGCTTTTCCGGGCTCACGAAAATGCTGGGACGGCTGCTGCCCGTCGGGATGCTGAAAGACATGCGCGTCTGGGTGCTGTGCCAGGAGTATTATTCCGAGGGCGGCGAGAAAAATCTTGAAAATTTGCTGTTGCTGCTTTTAAAGGAATACGGCGGGCAGAAGCAGATCAGGAAAGTGCCCCCGCCCGAGGTTCGGCCTGGTTTCGGCATGTGCTGCCCCGACGGCGCCGCGTACACCGACCGGGCCGCCTATGCTTCCGCCATGGGCCACACGGCAGGCCTGCCCCTGGTTGGCGTGCTTGTGCACGGAGGCATGTATTTTCGCGATAGCCTGCCCGTGATCGCGGCCCTGCACGAGCGCCTTAAGACGCAGGTCAACCTGCTGTTCATCTTCTCAATGGTGGAGTACAATCTCGATGCGCTAAACGCCCACTGCGCAGGGATCGATCTGCTGGTAACGCTGCAGTATTTCAGGCTCTGGGGCGGACCCTATGGCGGCAGCTCCGATGCAACGTATGCATTTCTGCAGAAACACGATGTGCCGCTTTTGATCGGCCTGCGCGCCTTTGAAACAGACCGTTTGGCCTGGCAGGCCGGCGACAGGGGGATAAATCCAATCGAGACAACCCTCGGCGTCATTCTTCCCGAGCTCGACGGCGCCATAGAGCCCCGGCTGGTCTCAACCCTTGACGCATATGCTGATGACGCTCTCGGCACGGTCAAGGCCCCGGCGGTTATTGATGAGCGGGTTGACAGGCTCTGCAGCCGTATCATTTCCTGGCTAAACCTTCGGCGCCGGGACAATGGCGCAAAAAAACTCGCTCTCATCACCTACAGCTATCCGCCCGGCGAGGTGAGCCTGGCAAGCGCCGGGTATCTGGATGTGTTTGCCAGCCTTGCGGTATTTCTCGAAAAGCTGAAAAGCCGCGGCTACCGGGTTGAGCTGCCCGACGGCGACATGAAAACGTTTTTTCTTGAAAACGGCATTGTCAACAGCCCGAACTATCAGAGCAAGCAGGGCCTCCGCATTCCAGCTGCAACCTATCGGGGGTGGTTTGAGCAGCTGCCGCCGCAGGCCCGGCAATCTGTTATCGAGCGATGGGGAGAGCCGCCGGGCGAGATCATGGTCGAGGGGGGCGACCTGCTGCTGCCCGGCGCAATGCTGGGAAATATTTTCCTTGGGGTGCAGCCAACGCGGGGCGTGCATGAAAACGACGAGGCCTCCTATCATGACAAGGCCCTGCCGCCCCATCATCAGTATCTGGCATTTTATCTTTTTCTCGAAAAAAGCTTCGGCGCTGATGCAGTCGTGCATTTCGGCATGCACGGAACCCTGGAATTTCTGCAGGGCAAGGAGGTGGGGCTTTCCGGGAATTGTTTTCCCGACCTGCTCATCGGCGCCATGCCACACCTTTACTACTACTGGATCGGCAACCCGGCGGAGGCAACTATTGCCAAGCGCCGTTCCTATGCATTGTGCATCTCACACGCATCCCCTGTCATGAAAGCCGCTGGCCTCTATGAGAAGTACCTGCTGCTTGAAGACCTTTTAAACCAGTACCGCGATTCACCCACGCAGGAAGTTCTGGCGTTGCTTGAGAAAACCGCTTCAGAACTGCATCTGCCCCCTGATTGCGAAACCCTTGGCCGCGAGCTGTACAAGCTGAAAAACCGGCTTATCCCGTATGGCCTGCATGTGATGGATAAAAAACAGTCGCAGGATGAGTTGTGCGACTATATTACGGGAGTTCTGCAGTTTGACCGCGAGCTGCCGTCGCTGATGAAGGCGGTGGCAGCTAAAAACGGGCTCTCCTGGGACGCGGTGAAAAACAATCCGCAGGCAGAGGCTGTGATAGTAGAGGCGCGGCAAGCGGTTGCCGATGTGCTCAGAGGCAGTGCTCCCGCCTGGCTTGATCCTGCATATACGGATTATATTGAGCATGTTGCAGCCCACCTGCAGACGGCTGCGGAAAGCGACGGTCTCCTGCGGGCGATGGAGGGTCGCTATATACTGCCCGCC
>JAFGCP010000152.1 GCA_016932595.1 Deltaproteobacteria bacterium | reverse complement strand
TATCTCGAAAAGCGCCAAATATAATGACTAAAAAATATTATTGACAGCTTTGTCTTTTTTAAAGAAAATAATTAAAATTTATACTTTAAAAGGAGGGAATATGGCTGCTATGTCCGAAGAACTTAAGGTTTTGAATGATAAGGTAATGCGTTATTTACGAGAAATGGACCTTAACTTTGAGGTTCGCGGGGACTTTTACAGATTAGAAAAAGGATCTACAGCGGTTATTCTCCATCCCTGCCAATGGGGGGACGACAAGACTTTTTTAAAAGTTTTAGGGATTGTTCTCAGTAAAGTAGCCAAGGGGGGTAATGAGGCGATGTTCGAGGAGTTTTCTGAAATTAATAATAAGGGTATCATCGGAAAAATTTACTGGGAAGCCAGCAGCGACGATCCGAACATCGGCGCTATTTATTACGAGCATTGCCTTTTAGGGGAGTTTTTAGATTTCGAGGAGTTTAAAAGTGCTCTGCTGATAACGGCTTTTGCCTCTGATGAGTTGGATGATAAGCTGCAGGCTAAATATGGCGGTGAGCGCTATTCCGATTAGCCTGCCTGCTGAACAGGCTATAAGCTAATGACTGCTTCTGTAATAGGGGGTTGCCGCTGCCCGGAAAGGGGCGGCAACCTTCAACCATGGTTTGGACAAAATACCCATGCAGAACAAATCCCCACACGTACAACTTGATTTAAGTAAAATTCCTTTGCCGTTTGAGTCATTTATTGACGAGGCAACCTCGTTATGCAAGCGCTTTGACACGAACATTATCGGGCCGATGCAGATTATTACGGCTATTGTAAAAAAGCAGGGTCCGGAATTTGAGTTGTTCAAGAACGCAACCCGACCGCACAATGATGTTTTGAAAGATCTTCTTAAGCAGCTCAGAGGCGCGCCGCGGCATGAGGGGAAAGGCTTTTTTATTGATGAAACCCTTTTGGACGTTCTGAAAATCTCTGCCGAATCAAAGACATCTGAAGCTGAAATGCTCCTCAGCCTTTTTCATGAAATAAAGCAGTGCCTTCCGGAAGATTTTAAAAATTGCTTAGGGCCGCTGGTAGCGGACGGCAATGAGCTTATCGATAAAAAACTGCCGGGTAAAGAGCAGCCGGGCCGCTGCGCTTCGATTGCGAAAGCGGGCACATCGGCGCCTTTTGTGCAAGAGGCCCGGTCTGCCGAGTCGGCATCATCCGCAAGAGAGGAAAAAAAATCTTCAGAGCATGCAAGGCCAGGACTTCGCATCCCGTACACGATAAATTGGGACGAAAAGGTGATCGGAAGTTTCCCCCTGGCACTGCCCGGCCGGGATGCGTTAATTAAAAAAACAGTACCTGTGCTGCTGCGGATGAAAGACCCCGCAGCAGTCATAATCGCAGACCCGGGCTGCGGCAGAACAGCTTTTGTGCAGGCGCTTGTGGCGCAATCTCTCACGGGAGCTGTGCCTGCCCTTAAAAAATACCGCTTTGCCAGCCTGGATATGCCCTCGCTGCTGCGCGGGGTCGGGAAGCAGGCGGCTGGCACCGGTGCCATGATCGACACGCTTCATAAAGCTGCAGGGGCTGAAGCCCTCATCCTCATCGTCGATGATCTGCACCTTTTGGTGGCGCAGGACGGTTATCCCATGATGAACGACCTTGCTTCCTGCTTCATGCCCCTGCTTGCAGAAGGATCTCTTCGCGCGATTTTTACAACCACGACACGATCGTATGAAACGTATTTTTCCAAGGACCAGACGTTTGCCGCTCACACGTCGGCTTTCTATATGGAAGAACTTTCTGGCAAGCCGCTCAGATTGGCGCTCGCCCAGGCATCCGGCGCTTTAACGGCATTTTATAACCTGACGCTCCATGATGAGGCCCTGGAATGCGCAGCGCACATCGTATCCGATAAAAAATACACGTACCGTCCTCCGGGAAGCTGCATGCGCCTTCTCGACAATGCCTGCGCTCTTGCTGTGGCAAACAATGAACAGGCTGTCACAAAAGAGCAGATTCTGAGTGCGAATAACGATGTCGAGGATGCATCCGCCGTGCTCAGCAAGGCGCTCCTGCGCTCGCTGGAAGTGGAGCTGAAGCGCTCAATTTACGGTCAGGATGAAGCCATCAATATAGTGGCAAACAGGATTCGCCTGACGAAACTGCAGCTCGACCGCAAGCCCCATCGGCCCGATGGCGTATTTCTTTTTCTGGGCCCGTCGGGTGTCGGCAAGACCGAACTCGCAAAGGCGGTCACCATGTGCCTTTATAATGATATGCGCAAGCTCATACGAATCGATTTGTCGGAATTCATGGAGCACCATGAATACAGCAAGCTCATAGGCGCTCCGCCCGGCTACGTTGGATATGGCGAGGAGGGCGCCCTCACCGGGCCGGTTGCAAAAATGGGGCACGCCGTTATTCTTCTCGATGAACTGGAGAAGGCGCACCAGAGCATCATCAACCTTTTTTTGCAGCTTTTCGATGAGGGTTTTCTCACCGACGGCAGGGGCAAACGGGTTGATTTCAGCCAGTGTGTCATTATTATGACGTCAAATCTCGGCAAGGAGCTTGTTGCAGATAGCCAGGAGAAGGAGTCCATTGGATTTTTACATGCAAAAGAAAGCTCGGCAAAAAAGCAAAAGCCTGCGCTGGACTATCTGCTGAAGATATTTTCCAGTGAATTCGTCAATAGAATAGACGACATTATTCTTTTTCAGCCCCTGGGAAAAACAGATATATACGCAATCGCAAAGAAGTTTCTGGATGACGAGGTCGGGCTCTGGAAAAAAAGGGGGAAGGTCGTACAATATACGGAGCAGGTTATCGACTTTCTGGCCGAGAAAGGCTACAAGCCCGAGCTTGGCGCGCGGCATGTTATCCGCAATCTCGAAAAAACAGTTTCCGAGCCCCTGTCGCACGCCGCCTGCCAGGACAACTGGGAAAACATCAGCTCTGTAACCATATCAATCGAACCCCGGAGCGAAAGCGCCGTTTTCCAAATGGAATGATGTAACATAGTTGTTTTTATTCTTATATGTCGCCTTGCTGTTACATCACTTTATGGGTTGATGCTTTGCATAGTCCGGATGCGCATCAGCTTTAACCGGAATAACCACATTTTGATGTTGCTGCAAAAGGGGAGGGGCGATGGCAAAGGTTTGCATCAATCCCCGCCGCAAACATAAATATTTCAGGGCCATACCGATTTTTCTTTTGCAGCTTTGACTGTAATGAACCGATGCATGTGCATGTACAAAGAGAAAAAAGCATATGCAAGTTCTGGATACAGCCTATGGCTCTTGCAAACAACCATGGGTTTTCGGCAAAAGAGCTCAATGGTATACGCAAAATAATCACGGCGCATAAAGACAGGATCATGGAGGCGTGGCATGAACATTGCGGTTCAAATACAGGACGTGCGGATTAAAGACATCAACATTACCAGCGATACTATTACGGCTTATTTTATGGATGGCCGCGCGATCAGTGTTCCGCTTGCATGGTCATGGCGATTATCTGAAGCAACCCCAAAACAACGATCAAACTGTGAAATTATCGGGGATGGCCATGGAGTACATTGGCCTGATGTTGATGAAGACATTAGCGCTGAAGGCATGCTCTATGGTATTCCCGCGCCGAGGCCACAAGCTTCTTCCAAGCTGCGGCTAAAGCCGGAAGATAAGAGAACAGGGGCTAAAGGCATACAGCGGATCACCAAAAAAACTGTCTCCCGCTGATGCCCGTCTTTGGCTAATGTGAGCGTATTGACCGGAAAAATTAAATTAAAATTTCAAAAAAAACCTGTAAGATTTTTCAGTAATTCACGTCATCTATTGTAGTAACCCATTTTTCTTCAAAATTATCCTCATATGCGGCTTTTTAAATTTAATATCTGCGGACACAGGTGCGCCTGCAGAATGTTGAGTTTAAAAAGCACCCCTTAGCATTACCCCCAATTTCTTAACGGTACAGTTGCGCCCGGTGCGTCTTTCAGACGCTCTTTGACAACTGCATACCTGCCCCGACCGCCGAGGCCTCAGAGGGTTAGGAGAGGCGAGAAGCCCTACATCCAAAGGCGGGTAAGGCAGGCGCTTTGCGGGATTGAGCGGATCAATCCAAGAGGCTCTGGCCAGAGACCTCGATAGCAAATTGGTTGCTGACTCAGCTAGTATAATACTAAATGCTGCGCCCCTGTGCACATGAGAATAGCTACTTCTTAAATATTTATGAAAAGGAAGCTCTACAAAAGCTTCGAGCCCTGCGGTCAGACCGCATTGAATGCGGCAGGCAGGGTTGCCAGCAGTACCTGTGGTATCACTATTCTCGCTATTCAAGGGGCGCAGCATTTTTTTTCATAGAAAGGAGCGCATAAGCGATGGCAAAATTTGCAACCCGTGAGGCGCCGGCTGCCAGACTTACACGGCGATCTGACGCTGAAAAAAACTATGAGGGCGGACTTTCGTTCAGCCATGATGAGCGGGCGCTGCTTCTCAAGATGGCCTCCTGCTGCCTGGTGAATGAAGGGGGCTTTTACGGCGATACCACCGGCAGGATCGCAGCCCTTGTCAAAAGCGTTGCCCGGCAGCATCCCGAATGGATTGTGAAGCTCGCGGTGTATCTGCGCCAGGAGCTGAATCTGCGCTCGGTGCCGCAGCTGGTAGCGGCCATCGCCTCGGGTGAACCTGCCGCGCAGGAGTATCTTGAAAAAGGGCTGCGCATGATTGCCCTAAGACCCGATGACCTGATAGAGCTTGCAGCGCTTGTGAAGGACGAGCGGCACGGGATTGCGAAGTCAACGCCGCAGGTCATCAGGAAATTCATCCGCGGGCAGCTCAACACCCTGGATGAATATCGCGCGCTCAAGTACCGAAGAACAGGATCCTTCGGGCTCAGGCATCTTTTGCGGCTGTATCATCCCAGGCCGGCAAATGCCAGGCAGAATGCCATATTTAAATATATTGCCGACAAAAAGGCCTGGTCTGCTCTGCCCGCGGAAACCAAAGCATTGACGCCCCGGTTTCTGGCCTTTGAAGAATGCGGCAGGTTTGTCAGCAACAGGGAAGCCATGTGCGAGACAATACGGGAGACGGAGCTTCCGTGGGAGCTGATCATACCCCGGGCGGGCAGCTTCTACGACACCTGGGAGGCCGTTGCCCTTTATATGCCGGTCATGGCCCTTATCAGGAATCTGCGCAACCTGCATAAATCCGGGGCATTGAAAGACCCGCAGGTAAGAAGGCGTATTCTGGATAATGTCCTGCGAAACAAAAAAGCGGTACTCGGATCAAAACAGCTCCCCTTCCGCTGGCTTGCCGCCTGGAGGGAAATGAAGGAGCTCGATACCGAAATTGCCGACGCTCTTATCTATGCCCTGGAATTATCTGTAAACAATGTACCCGGGCTGAAAGGACCGACGTTTATCGCCTGCGACACCTCCGGCTCAATGGCCTGGACCCCCATCAGCCGCCATTCAAGCCTGTATCCCATTGATATCTGCTGCCTTGTGGGCGCCATGGTTCATCGCCGCGCCGAGCAGGCTTTTCCGGCCGTGTTTGCCGAAAAGCTCAAAATTGTTCCCCTGTCGCGCTATGACAGCATTATGACCAACTACCAGCGGCTATGCACAACTGATGCAGGAACATATACCTTTGCCTATAAAATACTGAAGCACCTGCTGCAGAACCGCTGGTATGTCGACACGATCATTATCCTGACCGACATGGTCATTTATGGCGAAAACGGCATATGCGGCGACTCGGATGCCATGGAGTTTAATGTGCTGCTGCATAGGTACCGGAAGCAGGTTAATCCGGGGGTAAAAACCTACATCATCAATCTTCAGCCGTATTCCTGCTTTATTTCCCCCTGCGATGACCAGGGGGTGACGGTCATATCCGGTTGGAGTGAAAATATTCTCAAGTATATTCAACTTACCTCGGGGGCAGACGGTGCGGATATGGTCGGCGCGGTCGAGTCAATACGTCTTTAAGCAATCGTTCCATGAAACCGGGGGGAGCCTGCCCCGGGTTTTGCACCCTAGCCCCCGATTTCATGGATATCTGCCTCAAAACACGCGGGGTAAAGCAGTTTTTCTGTCAGATATGAGCCGGAAACACGTCTTCTCTCTGTGGCCTCGGGCTCAGTCCAGGCGGTGCTTGACGCTGTACCTGGCGTTCAGATACCATAAGCGAACCAAACACCGAAACGTAGATCTTTCAGGTCATACTGCTCAATGCCAAAATTACCTGCCAGAGAAATGATCGGACTGCAACGACATACGGTGCGAGTTGTTGAGCACAACCCTGGCTGGGCTGCACTTGCGGACGAGGCTTGCCGGCAAGTGCGCGCGGCCGGCGGCGACAGCATTGCCGACGTCCAGCACGTGGGCAGCACGGCAGTTCTAGGCCTGCCCGCGAAGCCGATTATCGATCTTGTCGTTGGTCTACAGACCATGCGTGTTCTTGAATCTGTCAAAGGTGCTCTTCTTACCCTTGGATACCTTTACCGGGGCATTGGCGCAGACAGTCTCAGCCACCTTTTTGTCCTGGAGTCTGCCCCGGATTTTCGCACTGAGCATCTCCATGTCATCCCCCTGGGCGGCACCCAGTGGGATAGCTATATTGTCTTTCGGGACCGCTTGCGCAGCGATCGATACTTAGTCAAAGAGTATGGCAGGCTCAAGCAAAGGTTGCGCGTGTGCTATCCAAATGACCGCAAACGCTACACTGCAGGGAAGGCGGCATTCATCCTGTCAGTTATCGGCGCCCAACAGGGCGCTGCCGCAAAGAGGCGGCCGCGGCACCGCCGGTAATTTTTTTCGTTGGAGGCATAATAAAGATGAGGGATTCATTTCAAGGCAGTCCATCGGCATATGAACGGTTCATAAAACAGGGGCTTCCTGCTACCCATGATCCTATAGAGCTTACAGACGGTCGAATTGTTCGCATTGCCGAGCTGTTTCAATTTGAAATCTACGCAGGACTGTTCGAGGGCGAACCCAATGCAGAGCTCAACAAAGAGCTGATCGAAAAAACGCTGTCATATGCCAAGGATAAGATCTGGTCGCCAACGAGGCTAATGCTTATTCCTCCCGTTATGCGCGAGCCCGGGATTACGGAGCGGGACCGGAAGACTTACGGGGTGGTTGATCAACCTCAGTATCTCCCCGGTGCTGCGTGCATCGCACAGCTGGAGTCCTTTTTCCCCACACAAGACAAGGATATGTTTGGGTCAATGCTGACCGTGGTGTGGTTTCAGGAAAGGTATCCGTTCCCCATCGATCCCCAGGTTTTGCAGTGTATTAAAAAGCTGGACTGGAACAACCTGGCATCAGATTATGCCCCCTAGATTCTGTCCCGCTCTCATAAACGGAACCAGTTTTTGGGTGGAGCTCAACCGAACCTGCCAGCCTTGCTTGTGGCCAGCACGGAGGGGTAACGGCATAGTGAACGGGCAGGATTAAAACAGCGGGGTAAAGTGCTAACCAAAATGCCCACAGTCTTCTGACCATGGGCATTTTGGTTGCGTATGGGTTGCGTTCTGCCGTCAGAAAATGTCAGTTAATGTTAATCTTTGCACAGCTAAGTTTTTGAAATACCTATAATTGCTTTACTTTTACCGCTTCTCTTAATCAGTAGGTTTGGGGTTCGAGTCCCCGGCGATCCATGAGATACATGAAGCACTCAGCCCTTTCGCGGGCCGAGTGCTTTTTTATTGCCTTTTATTGACCCACGCAGCCTGCACAGGGCCGCTTTAAACCGTGCAGCAGTTTATGCATTGACACACAATGGCCCCCATTTTATAGTCGTACCGTTATCAAATGAACCGCTTTACAAAACGCAGGACGCAGGGCGGAAAAAACATGCCATTGCAAAAACTCCAGGTATTTTTCTTGCAGCATATCCGCAAAATCGATGCGGCCTGCACGGTGTTCATCTTTCTGACGCCGGTCGTCCTGGCCCTGGGGGTTGCCGTCAGCTGCGGGCTCCACACCTGCGATGATCAGGTTGCCGCAACGGGCGCGCGCTATCTCGCGAGCGGCTGGGGCTATACCCTGCCGCAGCCGATGATTCCGGACAAAATAGCGCCCTTCACGCCGTGGTTCACCCAGGGGCCCGCCATTATCCTGCCCGTGGCTTTGGCTATGTATGTTTTCGGAACATCGGATATTGTGCCGCCGGTTGCGGCCGTGTCGCTGTGGGCGCTTCTTTTCGCCCTGATTCTGCTTGTTTTGTACCGCCAGCCCCGGCGCTGCCTATTTGCGCCGGTTGTCCTGGCAATTGTGTTTGGCGTCTTCGGTTTGTTCGGGCTGCATTTCGAGCAGTGGACAACCATGCTGGGAGAGGTGCACGGGGCGTTGTTTTTTGTTTTGGGAATTGCCTTCTTCGCCACCGCCACACAAAGCGGGAAATCGAATTTGATTGCGGGGACAGTTATCGGATTATCGCTCACGTCGAAATTAATAATGCTTTTTGCCCTGCCCGGCATAGTTCTGGCAGTGATTGTGCGGCTGGCGTTCGAAGAAAGGCGATTTTCAATACAACTCCGCTATTTTCTTGCCCTTGCAATCGGAATCGCCCTGCCTGCGGCCGTGTATGAGCTGTGCAAGATGTGGTTTCTCGGGCTTGGCGGGTATGCCGATAATATTAAAGCTTTTGCCTCCATGATGCAGTCGCAGGGCGTGAGCGGCGGAAACGCTCTGTTTGATGCAGCGGGCATTTCCGGAAAATTATGGGTGCTGAAAACGAGATTTTTTCTATCCCCTGCGAAAATCAGTCTGATAGTCGTCCTGACGGGGCTATTGGCATTCAAAATCAGAAACAATAAGAAGCTAAAAATTTTTTATTTTGCCGCCGTTGCGTCGTCGGCGTGTCTGTACGCGTACTGGCTTTTTTTATCCAAAGGATGGGCCCGTTATGCCGTGGCAGCCCTTGTTATTCATCTTTTTGCCATGGGCGCGGCATGTATCGAGCTTCGCTGGAAAGAAGCGCTTGCGGTCTTGGCGCTGCTGCTTGTGCTCTGGGGCGGCGGGATGAAACACATGAACCATGAACTGTCTGCTGCCGACAACGGCCTATTTCGTGCTTCCGGCGCACGAATGGAGCGCCTGAAGGTGGCCGCATTTGTGCAAGAGAAGATGGCCGCGTCTAAAGCCTCATTTGTTACGCAGTGGTGGGCCACCGGCATGGACATACAGTACTTCCTGTCCCGGGGGCTCTATATCGGCCTGGCAAGCGAAATGGCTGATGACGCAGGGCCGACCTACCTGATCACCAACAAGCGATATCAAACCGGCGAGCAAAAAGCGGAAACCGGCGCTTTTCCGAAAGAGCGGTACGTTTTTGACGGAAGGCAGTATTCGATTATAAATATAACCGGCAGTCCGGCGGAACGGTTTAAAAAGTGGCGCTACTGAAGCGCTGCGCGGCACGGGCTGCACTTATTTTTTCCGGCCCTCGACCAGTATTAAGCCCCCCTGCTTATTGATTATCGGGATATGCCCGAACATTGCATCGGTTGTTTTGAAGGCCCTTTCCGCCGCGGCATGGCCCAGTATATTGATCAGGTGCGGTGGCAGGTAGAGCATTGTTTTAATGCGCAGCTCAATATCAAGACCGTTGAACCACGAAAGAAATTTTTGCGAGTTCATGAGCGGTTCAGAGCCTGCCTCCTCGCGCCACAGCGGCTTCAATTTCATCATGGCATCAAATATGGCCCGAAAAATCGAGGCGTTGTTTTCAGAGCCCAAATACAGCCCGCCGCTTTTTAAAGCTCTGCTTATTTCTTTGCACGATTCCGCCGGGTCGGGCAGGTGATGCAGCACCCCGTGCACGACAATGTAATCAAATGCGCTGCTCTTAACGGGAAAATTCGATCCGTCAGCCACAAAAAAGGATATTGCCGCCGCCGGCCGCAGGGTGCGGTATTTTTCCTGGGCCTGTCGGACCAGCTTTTTGCTGATATCGAAACCGAGGATGTCGATATTTTTTTCAGCAAAAGGAAAGGTGCTTCTGCCGTTGGCGCAGCCGACGTCCAGCATCGCCGTATTGGTGCGGATTTTTTTGATCCACTCGGGGAAAACGATTTTATCGTAGGCTTTCCACAGGGGCTGTTCTAAAAAAACACTATAGGTCTGCTGCTCGTTTTCAGTGAACCAGTCGGAGTGCTGCTGCTGCTTGATCTGGTCGGCATAGCCCTCCCGCCCGAGGTCGGGATCGGGCTGCCGCGCCACGTCCACGGATTTGATTCTGTCTTTGAATGTGCGGATAAAGTTCAGCCGGTCCTGCTCGTAGCGCAGCGGCTTGACCAGGAGCTCCAGAACGCCGTCTTCAACGGGATACCATGCGGCGCAGCTTCTGCACAGCAGGATGCCGTTCTTTATTTCGCCGTTGTCGTATGAATCGATCGCCTCGATTTCCAGGCCGGCATTCGCGCAGGCCGGGCACAAAAAAAACTCAATATGGTTTTTGTTCAAAACTCGGCTCCTGGTTGCATGAAACAGCGGCAGCGTCTCCGGGATGTGCGCAAAAATATAAAATGCGGGCGACGGCGTGTCAATATAAAGTTCGCGGCGGCATCTGTTGCAAGTTTTACGGTAAGGGGTTTTGGGCTATAGAGTACGGGTGTGAAGCCTTAAGAGGGCAAGGTTCTTAATTTTAGCCCAGCAGCCCGGCCACCGACCGTCCGTAGTCCTGGCAGGCCCGCATGCCCTCGGGCGTTTCCACCAGGTGCTCCAGCAGCTTGAACGGCCCAAGGCCGGTCAAGCGCATTTTGAACACATGCTCCATGGTATCGAATATGTGCAGGGGCGCATCGCCGCTGTGGGTGCAGGAGCCGAAGGCGCCGCCGGCCCTGCCGGCAAGGCCGGCCTGCTGGGCCAGAAAAAGGAAGGCCTCCATGGCAGGCGGCATGGTGCGGTGATAGGTGGGCGCGCCGAACAGGTAGGCGTCGTAGCCGGCAAGGGCCGGCGCGCCGTTAATGTCCGTGATCGGCTTGAGCTCGACTTCGCAGGCCCCGCTGAAGCGCAGGCCTTCGGCGATGTACTCCGCCATTTGCTGCGTGTGGCCCGCCCGGCTGATGTAGGCGATCAGTATTTTTTTCATGGTTGCCTCCGCTGTGTGATGTGTGATGATGTCGGCAAAAACTACAATATAGCACAGTGGCGCAGCAGGTTCGATATGCCTTTTTTTCCGGCGGGGGCGCGGAAACTACAAGCGCGCGCCTTGTCCTGCTGTCGGGAAGCGGTTTTTTTATTGTGACAGCCCCTGGAGAGTTCATCAGCAGCCCCGGGCCTTGCGAAAAAAAAAGAGGCTGCCGGAAACGGCAGCCTCTGTGCGTCATTGGCGCGGCAGTCGGCTCAGCTCATCAGCTTTTTTTCCTGCTTTTCATCGTACTCCTTGAGCCATTTGGGGTGCTGGTAGCGCGCCCAGGCCCGGGTGCACTTGCC
>JAFGCP010000151.1 GCA_016932595.1 Deltaproteobacteria bacterium | reverse complement strand
TAAATATAATTAACATGGTTTAAATTATAAAAATGACCGAGCCCCGCAAGCCTGAATTTAAAGATGACCAGCACCTGCCTGAAGGCGACATGCCGCAGGCTGAAGCGCGTCGTCCGGGCAGGCCTCGGGAGATACAATATACCCTTGACAAGAAGTTCACGCTGCTGCTGCCGAAGGACGTGCATAAGGCGCTTAAAGTAAAGTCGGCCGAGCTTGAGCTTCCCATGACCAGCATGATTATCGATGCCATCAAAAAGACCTATGGCATTTAAAACAGCCCTGCGCTTCAAAAGCGCAGGCACATACAGGGAAAAAAACTATGTTTATTTCATTAATTTCTTAGACAGGGGGTTACGCCATGAGTTTCCAGTTCAATGAACAGCAGAAAGCATCCATCAAAGTCATCGGTGTGGGCGGGGCAGGCTGCAACGCGGTCAATACCATGATCGCTGCGCACCTGGAAAATGTCGACTTCATTGTCGCCAACACCGACCGTCAGGCGCTGGAGCGCAACCGCTCGCCCATTAAGGTGCAGATGGGCGACAAGGTCACCAAGGGCCTCGGTGCAGGCGCAAATCCGGAAATAGGCAGGACCGCTGCCATCGAGGACATCGATCGGATCAAAGATACGATCGAAGGCTCGGATATGGTGTTTGTTGCCGCGGGCATGGGCGGCGGCACTGGAACGGGAGCAGCACCCATCATCGCCCAGGCGGCCCGCTCGCTCGGAATTCTTACCGTGGGCGTGGTGACCAAGCCGTTCCGGTTTGAGGGCAGGGTGCGCAGCCGTCTGGCGGACGAAGGCCTGAAGGCATTGGAGGAAAATGTCGATTCCCTTATCGTCATTCCCAATGAAAAGCTGTTCAGCCTTGCAGACCGGCGGCTGACCCTGCTTGACGGTTTCAAGATGGCCGACGAAGTGCTGCTCCACGCGGTCAGGTCGATTTCCGACCTTATCAATGTTCCGGGCCTCATCAACCTGGACTTTGCCGATGTGAAAACGATCATGACCGACAGCGGCATGGCGTTCATGGGCCTCGGGATCGACAGCAGCGAGCACCGGGCATCTGAAGCGGCGCGCAAAGCCATTGCCAATCCGCTGCTTGATGATATTTCCATCCGGGGAGCAAAAGGCATGCTCATCAACATAATGGCGAGCTCCACCATGACCTTTGATGATCTTGAGCAGGCCACGGATTTTATTCGCGAAGAGGCCCATGATGAGGCAAATATTATTTTCGGCGCAGCCATCGACGACACCATGGCTGAAAAGTTCCAGATCACCGTCATTGCCACGGGCTTTGCCAAGCAGCAGGCTCAGCAGGCGGTCGAACACCGGGCCGTGAATGTTCAGGCCCGGGCAGTCAATGCGCCCGACCCTCTGCCCGAGTCGCCCATGCAGCGTGCGCGCGAAAACGAGGACCGGTCGGATGCACGGGTGGTGAAGCTCGGGACCATCATCAGCGATTTTGATGATGACGAAGGCTATGACATACCCACATTTGTGCGGCGCAAGTCGGTGCTGTAGAGCATGTTTAAATCTGCTGGAGCTGATAGCAGTATGACCCGTATTAATTTTTTTAAATAGTTGTCACCCCGGTGAAAACCGGGGTCCAGAAAAAATCTGTTTCTTTAAAGCCTGGATTTCGGCTTTCGCCGGCATGACGAGAAAGAGGATACAGCGGGCTTTTTGTGTGCTCTGCTGTTTTAACTGGAATAAAGAGAAAAATAGGATAACGCTGAGTGACATCAGGAAGGCAAGGCTTTTAGGTCTGGGGCTGGACTGTCAGTGCAGAAGCTGGTGATGTGAATATTTTGCACGACACGGCATGGCCGCCTGCCGGGCCGTCAGTTGCCATTAAGGCTGGCGGCAATGAGGCTGTCGATAACCCCGATGATGTCCTGCTGAACATTCTGAAACCGCTCATCTGCAATGCGGGCGACGATGATGGGTATTTCATGCAGGTAAATGGCGCCCGTGTTGGCGTCGAGCGTAATGAGGTCGCCTTCCCTGAGCTGCAAGCCGGCCATGATAATTTCTTCTTCTCCTTCGCCCCGCTCCCAGGGAATATCGGTGACGCAGGGTTTTTTTTCGCCGATGGCGATGAGTGCGGCATGCGACGTAACCCCCCCCTCCTTTGAGATATAACCGGCAAAACGATTTTCTTCCATGATGACCCGCGGGGGCACATTGCTTTCCGTCAAAAAGATGAGCGGGCCGTCGAACCGGGCGATGGTGCTCTGGTCGATAATGATGCGGCCGCTCACGGCTCCGCCGAAGACAGGCTTGCCGATGGCGATGACCGGCACCGAGTCCGCAGCCTTGTGGTCAAGATAGGTGGTTGTTATTTTTTTATTGAGGCTGAAGGCTGTCCGCTTAATGAGCTTATAGGGGCTGTAGATGCCCTCGCGGTAGAAATCATAGCTGTTGATGATCTGCGCGGCCGGCGACTGGCGCAGGACGCGTGACTGCACAATATGAATTCTGCCGCTGCGGACGGCAAACTCAATGTCGGTTGGATAGCGCTGCGAGCGCTCGTCAAAATATTTAAAATCCCGAAGGCATTCATACTGCAGCGGATACTTGGCGGCAAAGTTTTCAATGGCCTCCGGCGATACCATGCCGTCGGCGATGACATTGCCGAAAAAGCCGCGGCCGAATTCGATTTGTTCCCGGTAGGCGCCGTTTGAACAGCCGGTTGCGGGATTGCGCGTGAAGAAGACGCCGGAGCAGTCTTCCGAGGAGAGAATCGGCAGGCATTCCTGAATGAGGCAGGCGGTCTGGAACTGCCCGGGGATGCCGTAGCTGCCGGCCTGCTTTAGAACGATATCGTTTTCATAGGATTTAAAAACGGCTATGGCCGCGGAAAAGACCTGCTCGAACGGGTTATCGGGAAGAGCAGGGCCCGGGCTTCCGCTGAGTTCCTGTATAATGCCCTCTATTCTCAGGCACTCCTGCTCAAGATGCTGGTGCGGCTGGTTGAGCAGCCCGTCATAGCGCTCATAACCGGCAGCCCGAAGAATTGCATCCGTGCCGATGCCGAGCACGCTTTTCGCATAGCTGAGCATAAAGCTGAGCCGGGCCTGCCATGCCCGGGCCGGCTCGTAGAGAAGAGCTGCCCAGCGGCCGGCCATGGCATGCGTAATGCCGATATGGCTGATGGTGTCAAGCACGCCGGGCATGGAAATGACGCCGCCCGACCGCGCCATGAGCAGCAGCGGCTGCTCTGCATGCCCCAGCTTTTTGCCTGTGCGGCCCTCCAGCTCCGCTATGACCTTTTTCAGCACCATCTTGAATTCCGCAAGTCGCTCGGGGCGGTTATTGATGGCCTGCCAGGTGAGCGTGCTGAACCCTGCGCCGCGCGGCACGTCGAGCCCCCGCAGGCTGTTTTTAATGATGATCAGCGAGTTGCGCACCTGCGAATAGCCTTTGCCGCCCATGAATTCGGGGCAGGCGCGGTCGTCAAACGAGTCGGCGATATCCGTGCCGAAGCTGAAAACATGATCTTGAACGGGCCGCAGGCCGGAGCCTGCATACCTCTCAAGGAGACTGGCGTATATCTCCAGGTTGCGGCGGCTGAAGAATGTTTTAAGGCTGTTGATCAGGTTGCCGAGCAGGTGGGTGGTTTTTTCCCGGATGATGCTGTTGAGAATTTTTGTCACCCGGCTGGTGCGGTCTTCGGCAGGCGTGTTCTCCATGAATACATCCTGCAGGAAGGAGAAGTTGTTTTCAAGCTCCGCGTTCATCGCCTCGATGATGCTCGGGATATAGTCTTCAAGCTTTCGCGACTCGCGCCGCAGCCGGTCTATCAGGAAAGCGAAACGGCCAAGATGCCTGGTGCCGTGGCCGACAGCGCGGG
>JAFGCP010000150.1 GCA_016932595.1 Deltaproteobacteria bacterium | reverse complement strand
TTAAATTCCTGTTCGCGCAGGATGAACTGCGAATGAATGACCCGGAATTTTTTGAGCTGCTCATACGTACTTTCGGACTCTTCCCGCTTTGTTTCCAATGCACGGATTTCTTCTAAAGCCTGCTTACGCTTTGGATCGCCGCATCCAGCGAGCACAGTCAGTGCAATAGCAAACCAGAAAACCTTTGTTCTCATCATAGCTTTTCCTTTGTGGCATCAACATACTACTTATATAGTATTCTATAATTTCTTGAAATCTAAAAAACCGCAGGGGAACTCGCATCACGTTGGGTAGCAATAGGATGAATGCAGCAGTACGCCAAACCAATAGACGGATGTTTCCGGGGTATCGGTTATCCGGAGTGATTTTAGAGCGGTTATTGAGAGATGTGCCATCTCGCTGCCGACGCATATATCAAGAGAGTTGGGGACCCTTGGGATTTGAATGAGAAAATTTAATGTTTTTGTTGCATGATTGGGCATAATTATTCTTTTTAAAGTTTTCGGCGACCGTTTCGATACATTAATAAATGTTGTTTGCCAGGATAGGCCCACTGATTATGTGAAGAGAGGAGATATGGACGGGAAAAAACAGTTGTGCCCACGCATAAAGACAAATATTAAAACGATATTTGAATTCTCAGGAGTTCTTGTTCCGGGGGATATTTTAAACTTAAGCAGAAGCGGCATTTTCGTCAGGACTGACATTCAGCCGCCTGTTGATGAGGCGCTATCCCTGCGCTTTTATCTGCCGGGCGATCCTGAACCACTGGAAGTTGAAGGCCGGACAATATGGATACAAAATTCAGCCAATGCGCTCCCCGGAATGGGTGTGCAATTCGATACTATACCGCAGTTTGATAAGGAGCGTATACACGCTTTTGTGGAATGCCATATGCATATGGGAAATTAAGTGGACAGCAGCGTGCCCTTCGGGCTTGAAACAGTCTCTGCACCTATAACCCTGCTGCTCATTACACCCTGCCATGTATACTTCTAAAATCGCATTTTTTATCTGTGGGAAAGCGCTTCAGGATAACAAAAAAGCACGTAACCGAAAAGGCTAGTGGGCCTTCACATTTGATTTTGTTGGATGAGATACAACCGTTCGTACTTAACAGCAGTAAGGTCATTCCGGCTTGACCGGAATCTTTTCAACCGCAGCGGAAGGATTCCGGGCAAGCCGGAATGACGCTGGGATCTTTTTTTTTCAATTAATGTATGCCCCAGATTTTCATATATTGGCATTAAGAAAAGGTTGACTAAAACAGTTAATTTCAAATGTGAAGGCCCACTAGTGGCTCATGACAATTCATTTTGGCGCCTACACCTACGGCACTCAATACTGTTGAATTATGCAAAAAGCTTCCTCGCCCCCGGCACGGGGGAGAGGATCGAGGTGAGGGGGGTTTGTTTGTTACGCCTTGACCTCCTTTGTTTCTGCAAAAAGTGGAGGGTGTCAAACTGATACATTGAATTGTCATGGCCCACTTGAGCATTTTTCTAAATACTGAAGCCTTCACAAAAAAGCATTTTTCGAAAATTAAAATCCTCTATCCGTTCGCCCTGCATCCTGAGCCTGTCGAAGGGTCGAAGGGCTACGTGCCGAGACAGGGGGCGTGCTTTTTATGACAAAAGCAGTAGAGTGAAAGGTGACGTTGCCATGATCAATCGATTTCGCCTAGCTGACAATTTTTCGCTATAGGAACAAAATTTCTGAAAAATGCCATATTGCGCTATTGGAAATTTTTTTAATTTGTATGCATGAAAAATATTGACTTTGTTTTTTATTGGGTCTATTTTTTTTAAAGTCAAGCAAAAAAGGGGGAAAATGCCTTTCACCATACAAATCTGCAGCTTTTCAATTTGATACTCCAATAGCGCATGCTGCAACGAGCGGTATGCGCTTTTTGTTTTTCACCGTAGAATAAAAACGCTTTAAAAGCAACAAACCGAAAAGAGCACCCTATCCGTAAGGATAGGACGCAAAGCGCCCGGTCCTTCAATGCAAGGATAGTGGGACTGCCGGTTGTGAAATAACACTTTACCGCAATCGGCCCCTCCGTTCAGCTCGGAGAGGCTTTTTTGCATCAATTTATGAATTTTCAATGGGGTAAAAGATTATGAAAAAGGGTAGCATTGACATTAAAGCCTTTGTATTTAATATTTTAAAAGCTGGGTTAATTTTTGGATTGGTGGCCATTATTGGAATAGGATGCAGCAGAGGTGACACCAGCGTAGTCATTGATACCGAAATAGAAGCATCGGAAATTACTGAAATTTATATAAACAATTCCGACGAACTTACCTTAACCACCACCAACGACGGTTCTTTTAAAAAAAATCTAAAAGTTGATTCAGTACTAACCGTTACTCCCGATGTAGACGACCGTTTCCCCTTGGGCCTTTCCGGTAAGGTTACAAGTGTTACGACTAATTCAGACACCTCAGTAACAGCCACCCTTAAAGAAGCCTCATTAGCCGATGTCTTTTATTCGACAGAACAGGAAGCCACTATAGCACTTAACGCTGATAACTTTATCGGTGCAATTTCACCCACAGGCACGCAAGCCACGCAATCTGCTTCAGGGACATATGAAAGAATATCCTCAGCCAGTACTGGCGCCAGTAGAATCAAATATGCCATAAATGGAGGGGTAATTGTCAGGAACAGTAAAAAATCAATTCCCTTGATAAGGGAAAAAGTCTCCGCAGCTAATGTAACAAGTACAGATCTGGGTGATGTAGAGATTAACTTAACAGTTTCTCTAGCTGATATGGGTATTGATGTCAGCAATATAGACGATGCAGCCTTTGTAATAACCGGCTCATTAAAAAATCTGACGCTGGACCATGTTGTGGACATTGAACCCAGTTCAGGATTGAATGAGCTAAAAGCTGTAGTAAAAGGGGATATTGACATTGATGCGAATCTTAGTGCAAGTGGTACCGCAACCCTCGAATACTACAGCGATGCCTGGGATGAAGTTGAAGATGCACAGTTAAGTCTTTTAGGCATCTCAGGCAAATTAACCGGCCTTGATGGCAAGGATAAATTTGGGAAATTTCCATTAGTTGGATTAGTGTGGTCAATCCCCTGTCCGTCAACCTGCCCAACAACGCTTGGGGATACGCAAACCCCGGTAGATCTTGCAAAGCTTGGTGGCGTGATAGTCTGGGTTTATATAGATGCAAAAGGCACGCTATCGCTAGATGGTGAAATCGGCGCCAGAGTTAACCCGGCAGGGTTTTCTGTTGGTGTCGACAAGCCATCGGGACAAGACTTAAAGCCTGTATGCGAGTTGACCAATAATGGAAGCGGGCGACTGCTCGAACTTCCTTATATTGATGGTTATGCGAGCCTTGAGCTGCGCAACGGCGTAGCACTCGATGTTGATGTTTTTGCCCTTGGAGTTCGCCTGGCTAATGCGAGTGTTGAGCTTGCTGGTAATTACGACACCGCATTCGAAGGGGAGAATCTCAGTTATAACTGCGATAATTTAGGTGAAAACTGGACTTGGGAAGGTAGCGCATGCATCACCACTGACTATGGTGCCGGCTTGATACTTTCTGCCAGCGTCAATGCTGGTTTGGAAGTAGCTTCATCGTTTTTTAATTTTGACAAACGTTTTTCTTATTATGGACAATGGCCATCTGAAGATGAAATTGACACCCCGGGCTGGCACGGAACGGGGAATTTAAATTGGTGGTACACAGCAGATGGCTCTTATAGGTGTTTTTACAATTTTGACAGTGATGGAGATGGATATACAGTAGAGCAAGGTGATTGCAACGATAATGATAATAGTATTTACCCTGGTGCCAGTGAAATATGTGATGGCATTGATAATAACTGTGACAATTTAGTTGACGAGAACGAAGTCTGTGCACTAACAATCCCTAATGCTCCCAGCAATGTAATTGGTTCTTTCGTAGAGCCCACAGCAGCTTGTTTTTATTGGGAAGATAACTCCATAAATGAAGATGGTTTTAGGTTTGAGGCATATACCTTTTATAATAACACTGGATGGGTTTGGAGCGGAGCAAATTTCACTGGTACAAATGGCTGCGTTTCTCTTATTATGCCTTTTGAAAGTGTAACTGCTAGAGTCCGATCATATAACAATGTAGGTTTTAGTGAATGGGTATATGGTACAGCGACACAGTGATATACTATTAATTCGGGGTTCGCAACCCTTAAACGAACAAAATGTTTAAAGTGCATATCTCTGCCCCAGCATGTAATTACAGCCCAGTACAATCAGGGCGCAATAGGGGACGTCCATGAATAAATAAATTGACAAGAATAACAAGAGAATATAAAAGAGAAATATGCCACGAGTAGCAAGATTAGACGCCGCTGGGATATTGCACCATGTAATAATCCGGGGAATAGAGAAAAAAAGCATTTTCCGTAGTTCTGCTGACAAGGACTGGTTTGTGCAGCGACTGGGGCTGTTGCTGCAGGCAAGCAGCACCAGTTGTTATGCTTGGGTGCTGATGAAAAATCATGTGCATCTGCTGGTCAGGACAGGAGACGTGAGCCTTGCGACATTCATGCGAAGACTGCTGACGGGCTATGCCGGATATTTCAATCGGCGGTACAACCGGCACGGGCAGTTGTTTCAAAACCGATATAAATCAATTATATGCCAGGAGGATGTCTATTTAAAGGAGCTGGTGCGCTACATACATTTAAATCCGCTGCGGGCCGGCATAGTAAAAACGCTGGAGGGGTTGCAGCAGTATGGCTATAGCGGCCACAGCCCGTTGATGGGAAAGCGCCGCTGCAGCTGGCAGCAGACCGGGTATGTGCTTGAGTTGTTCGGTAAGCGGGTGCAAGGAGCGCGGCAGAAGTACAGCCAGTATGTGGAGCAGGGTATTGAGCTGGGAAGACGGCCTGAACTGGTCGGCGGTGGGCTGATACGGAGCATGGGTGGCTGGGAAGCGGTCAAGAAGCTGCGCGTGACAGGTCAGGAGCGAGTAAAGGGCGATGTGCGGATACTGGGTGAAGGAGAGTTTGTTCAGCAGGTGCTTGCCCGTGCAGAAGAGCGGTTTACCCGGCAGCATGAATTGAAGCGCCGGGGCTATGACATGGAAAAGGTCGAGAAGCGGGCAGCAGAGGCTGTTGGTATAGCTGCAAAGGAAATAAGGAAGCAGGGCCGTGAGAAGCAGCGGGTAGAAGCTCGAAGCCTTGCGATATACTGGGCAGTTCGGGAATTGGGCATTGATGGGATGACGCTGGCCCGGCGCTATGGGTTAACGCAGTCGGCAATCGTGTATGCAGCGCGCAGGGGTGAAAAAACCGCAAAAGAATTAAACTGCCAGCTACTAATATAAAGTTATTGATTTATTCATGGACGCCCCCCCTATGGTTTCCCTAATTCCCCGACGGCTAAAAAACATAAAAGGGAGGGGGGCGGGGTGGTAATTTTCCTTGACCCCCTTGCTTTAAAAATTGGTTATTCGTAGAATTGCTTTTTAAATTGCACAAAAGGAATAGTTTGAAGAATATCTTATCCGGAGGGGCTATGAGGAAACCCAGTTTTTTTATTTCGTCAACGATATATGATTTTACAGACTTAAGGTCGGCCTTAAAATATTACTTAGAACAACAGGGGTGCTCAGTCTTAGCATCAGAGTTCAATGACTTTCCGAAACCCCTCGATGCCCATTCTTATGATGCTTGTATACAAGCCTTACAAAAAGCGAATTACTTTATACTTTTTATTGGTGCTCGTGTTGGTGGATGGTATGACGAAGCTTCGCGCATAAGCATTACTCAGCAAGAGTATCGAGAAGCATATAAGTTGCATTTAGAGGGTAAGCTTAAATTGATTAGCTTTGTGAGGGCTGATGTCTGGCGCCTAAGAGAAGACCGAAAAGAATTATCGAAATTTCTAGAAACGTTGGGTCTTGATCCAGGAGCAAAAGACGCCATAAAAAATCACCCAAGCAAGTGCGCCAATGATGCAGAGTTTATTATTAAGTTTATTAATGAGGTTTGCCGTATCCGTGAAACCAAAGAAGCTTTGGGGAAAAAAGCTGAACTGCCTACGGGTAACTGGATACATATCTTTGAAACATTTCAAGACGTTGTAGATGTTGTGCAAACTCAAATTTTTTCTGGAATACCTCTTGAGCATGCAACTTTAAGGCAGTTGCTGCTTAATGAACTTCTAGAGTTGACAAGATTAAGTCTCGTCAAATTTGGGAAAGATGATGTTTTCTCGCCATTAAAGGTTGCGGAGCAGTTTCATAAAGTACACACGTTTGACGCTAAATGTTTGCGTCAGCAATATCAAGAGGTTGACTCAGAAGAGTGGTATACTCTTGCCTATTTGGGGGTTCATTTAATAGTGCTCAAGTACAACACATTAATACTGCCGCGCGCACTCGAATCAGGTGTATTTCTTAAGTATGATATGGCATCAGGAACATTTCAGGAAGAGCCAGTGTATAGAGCCTTATATAAGCTGAATGAAGAAATACGTTTATTTAATAAAGCCAATTCAAACGATACGGCTCGCCTCATTTTACAAACTGCGCCTATTAACCGTGCCGATAGAGAAAAGTCGATAAATATTGAGACTGTCAAGCTGTTTGCCTATCTTCAACAGATTGATAGGTGGAGCAATATTATTGAATTGGCATGTGCTGTTATCAAATACCTGAGGGGCGAGACATTTACAATGCCCAAGTTGCGACCTGACACGTTTATAGTTGGTCTGGAGGGTGAGTCTAAAAGAGAGGGGGCAACCCTCGATGACGTCAACAAATTTATTCAAGGAAAACATTAGCCGCACCCCACCCTTGTTTTTTTAGGCATAAGCCTACATCAATGGGGACTATATGGGGACAAAAAGCTGGTAAAATAAAAAGCACCTAGCCTCTATATGGCTAAGTGCTTGAATTTACTGGCGCGCCCTACAAGATTCGAACTTGTGACCTACGGATTCGTAGTCCGTCACTCTATCCAGCTGAGCTAAGGGCGCGTTTTAAGAGTATTAGTATATATAGTTTTTTTCGTAAAAGGTCAACTGGTACATCAGCATTTTTTATATTTTTTGCAATCCTTCGGAATGCTTTTAGTTTGCCCAGATGCCCACTTTTTCCCGCTTTGCTGCTTCCTGAGCCTGGCGGAATGCTTCCTGCTGATCTGAAGCGATCATTTGAACGCTGCACTCACCAAGGCCCTTGCGCACCATATCGAGATTGATATAGGAACCCTCCTTCAGGAAAAGCCTGCCTGCAATGGCGCCGTCTTTGGTTCTTTGATTGGGACTATATTTGAGCCGCAGGGGCTTTGTTTTCAGCTCGTCAAGGTAGGCGCGTGCGGGCTTGCTGTCTTTTGGCAGGATAAAGCCCGCAAGGATAATGTCCGTCTTCTGGCCATCAGCCTCTATCGTCAGCCGTGACCCCTCTTTTGCAAGCTCCTTAAGGTACACGGGAAAGAGGGAAACATATTCAATATTGTTCAGACCTGATGCGGGAATGTTTTCATATTTGTTGGTAAGATTGATTGAGCCGCTTTCCGTCCGGTAGGCATAAATTTTTATCATGCGCTGAGGTTCAGTGTCTTCAACGGCGGCATCGGAGGCTTCCATCTGTTCGGAATCGCTGCCCGTTCGCTCTTTCTGATCGATGTCTTCAGGAAATGAAGCCGTTTTAGCAGGCATAGAGGCCGGCTGAGCCGGCTCAGGTTCTGAAGGCAATTCTTCGGAAGATGGTATGTGTTCTGTATCAGCAGGGGGCAGGGTTTTTTGAATTTCGGATTGTGCCGCCTGCGGAAGGGGTTCGGCATCTATGTGATCGGGCTCATCCTGCTGCTGCCCGCCTGCCGCAGCGATGCGGCCCGAGTCAGTCTGCTCTGATTCAGAAGAACTCGTCGAGGTAATTTTTACGACCAGGCAGCCCCTGCTCTCCCGGGTAGTGTACTTTTGCGCAGCCTGCCCGGCTTCCTCAGGGGATTCGTATTTGCCGATGCGTATTTTATACTGAGTCTTACCGTTGTTCAGAGGCGTTTCTACGCAGTACGCATCATAGCCCTTGCGGCCCAATTGATTGATTCTGCGTTCTGCCGACTGTTTGTCAGGCTCAGTGCTTGTCTGGAGTGTAAACCAGATGCCGTCGTCGGGCCCCTGCGCGGCAGTTTTTTTATCCTGAACCGGCATTTCACCACGCTTGAGGGCGGCAACTTTGTCCTGAAGGCTGGCCGGGACGGAAGTTTTTTCCGCATCCTGCACCGTTATTCGAACATTCTTTCCACCATCATCTTTTTTCTCCTCTGCCATGTCCGGCACAGCCGCATTCTGCGCGGGCCTGGCTTTGCCGGCGGGGGTATTGTCGCTGGCCGTCACAACCATGACGGCAACACCCTCATTAGCCTGGTATTCTTTTGCTGCCGCGACAGCCGACGACCTGTTGGCATATTTCCCGCACCGGATTTTGTAGATTACTTTGCCGGACTCTGTCGTGTATTCCGAAACATAGGCGCTGTAGCCGAGTTTGCGGAGTTTCTGCAACTCGGTATCCGCGCTGTACTTGTCAAGCAGGGTCATAATCTGGAGCGTAAAGGTTTGCGGGGACACGGGGGCATAGGCCTGCTGAGCATCTGCAGCGCCTGCCGGCAGTAGTGGAAGCAAGGCGCCGCAGGCAAAGAAGCAGAGAAAAAAGAACTTTTTTCTCATAAGAAGCATCCTCTTTGTATTATGGGTTTTGGGGATTGTGTTTTTTTTGGTTAAGGCACTTTTGAATTTTTATACTTTTCACTCGCTCCTTTCAAGCTTTTTTATCGAAAGCGGAGGGTGAGCGCCGGTCTGAGCATACTGAATTGAAAACTCTTTCTTTACAATATCGGGATATCTTGTTAATTTATGCAGGTGAATCGTACGCGGGGGCATGTTTCAATTCGTGTGTTTTTACCATATAACAGCCTGTATAAAGGCCTTTGCCACAGATCATGAATAAAAAAAAGGATACTGCCCGGTCAATAGTCGAAGGGATACTCAAGGAGATCGAGCAAAGGTCGGCCTCGATGAAGCCGGATCCTGCCATTGTAGGTGATTTGCAGGCTCATTTGCGTAAATTTGAAGATAAGGTCTCCCTTGACTGCACGCGTTCCATTCCGCAGAAATATTTTGCGCGCATCAGGGAGATGCTCGGTGATGAGATCATCGAGGTTCTGGATTCCGGCAAACTCGGCTCTCTTGTTTTTAAAAATCGCGATCGCATTCAGCAGGTATATAAAAAGCTGGCTGTTTTTTTCGAGCTGTACCGCCATGCGCTCAAAGTGGCGGAGGACGCCCTCGGCGCGGTCTACCGCCTGCAGCATGTGCAGCAGGAGCTGGTCGAGTCGCAGATAGCGCATGTGCAGGAAGTTGAGATTTACGAGCAGCGGATGCTGCGCAGCCAGATGCTCGTGGATATTATGCTTGAGCCTTTCGAGGATGGAATCCGCAGGATTATAGGCTTCCTCGGCGCCAAGCAGTTCGATGTGTATCTTTTCGACGATGACCGGTTTCTGACCAATGAGCTTAAAACCGACGGCAAGGTTTTCACCTACAATAAACAGCAGGAAGACGCGCCCGAGCTTCCCGAAGCCGTCAGCTCTCCGACATTTCAGGAGGTGCAGGAAACAATTTATGAAATGCCGCTGATGGTTGAAGGCAGGCAGATCGGCCATTACCGCATATGCCGGCAGATAATGGATGATTTCGACAGGGATCGCTGGATACAGGATGTTGCGTTCATCACGCCGGTGGCCGCACGCATCATCGAGGCAAATCACAACCGGCTTCATGCCTTGAAGGTGTATACCGATGACCTCACGCAGCTCTACAACAAGCGCAAGCTCAATGAGCAGATGGGCCGCCTTTTCAAACAGTTTAAAACAGGTCAGAAAAAGCTGTTCGTGGCAATGATCGATATCGATAGATTCAAAATATTCAATGATACCCACGGGCATCCCGCTGGCGACGAAGTGCTCAAGCAGACAGCCCTGCTTATTCGTGACGGCGTTCCGTATGCCTACCGCTATGGCGGCGAGGAGTTCTGCGCGGTTTTTTACGGCCATGAAAAGCAGGATGTCATAGACGCCATGGAGAACCTGCGCAAAAGGATTGAATCAACCCCTTTCATGATTTCAGACCTGGAGCATAACATAACAATTTCAGCCGGCATCGCCGAGTTTGATACCGGCATGAATGCCGTGATGGACGCCATTGACCTGGCTGACCAGGCCCTCTATGTCAGCAAGGAAGACGGGCGCAACCGCTGCACCTATTATGATGATGTCAAGGGGCGTCTTGCTTCAGATTACAGCCGCCTGCGCCAGAGAAATGCTCTGCTCGAGGAAGAGATTGAACGGCTGCGCCAGGAGGTGGCAGGCAAAAAGGCCGGGAAAAGCCGTTGACCGGCGGGGCGCGGCTGTATGGGGCAGGTGTCACCGTTTACTATTACACCTCCTTGCAAGTAAGCCACATTCATGGATGCAGCTACAGTACAGGCTCATTGCAAAGAAAAGATCAGCATAGCGCGGGCCTCTGTTTTTGCCGCTTTGCTGCTCACTGTTATGAAGCTTGCAGTAGGGCTCTGGACAGGCAGCCTGGGCATACTGTCTGAAGCGGCCCATTCCGGGCTTGATCTCATGGCTGCTGCTATGACCTGGTTTTCCGTCTCCGTGTCCGATCGTCCGGCCGACGCAACCCATCCCTACGGCCACAGCAAAATCGATAACCTGTCGGCCCTTTTTCAAACCCTGCTGCTGCTGCTCACCTGCATCTGGATCATCTACGAGGCTGTTCAGCGCCTTTTTTTCAAGTCTGTCGAAATTGAGATCAATATTTTCAGCTTCGGCGTTATCATCATAGCTATTATTATCGATTATACGCGGGGCACGGCCCTGGCGCGAACGGCAAAAAAAACGAAAAGCGCAGCTCTTGAGGCTGATGCCCTGCACTTTCTAAGCGACATTGCAAGCTCTCTCATGGTTCTCGCGGGTCTGGCTTTTACCGCCTGGGGCTATCCCAGGGCCGATGCTGTCTGCTCGCTGGGTGTTGCCCTGATGGTTATCTGGATCAGCTTCAGGCTCGGTAAAAAGGCTGTCGACGCCCTGACCGACAGCGCACCGGTTGAGCAGGTTGAGCAGGTGCGTCAGGCGGCGCTTGCCGTTCCGGGCGTGCGCAGGGCCTATGATGTGCGCATGCGGCATGCAGGGGCGAAACAGTTTATCGATCTAAAGGTATCCCTCCAGCCCAATCTTGTTTTGGGCGCAGTGCATGAGCTTACGGAGAG
>JAFGCP010000149.1 GCA_016932595.1 Deltaproteobacteria bacterium | reverse complement strand
CCCGCGGAAGACCATGATGATCACGGCGGGGGGCACGCAGGGCCCGACTCCCATATATGGCTGGCGCCGAAACTGATACGGCAGCAGGCCCATACCATATGCGAGGCGCTGTGCCGGCGCGATGCAGCCAACTGTGCTGCCTATCGCCGCAATCTTGCCGTATTTCAGGCCGAGCTCGACAGCCTTGATGCCGAGCTGGCGGGCCGCCTTGCCACCTTAGCCGGCAGGGAGCTGTTTGTGTTTCATCCGGCCCTTGGCTATTTCGCCGATGCCTATAAGTTGATACAGGTGCCCATCGAGATGGCGGGCAAGGAGCCGGGCTCAAAATCTTTTGCCGCTCTTGTAGGGCGCGCCAGGGCAGCGGGCGTGAAGACGATTTTTGCCGAGCGGCAGTTTTCCCCTAAAAGCGCTCAGGCCGTGGCACAGCAGATCGGGGCCGAGGTCGTGATGATCGATCCGCTTGCGCGGGACTGCTTTCAGAACCTGCGCGAGATTGCGGGCATGATAGAGAAGATGAAATAAAAAAAGTTTCAGTGGTTGGATTGGTTTCATTAGTTTCATTGGTCGGGGTGGTTTTTATTGTTGGGTTAAGCCCAGAAGAAACTGTTGGGTTTCATACCTCGACCAAACCCACGCAAAGCAAATACTTACGAAGAAGTACAGGCATAAGGGCGAACCCAACACATGTATTGTTCAGGGCTTTCGTTCTGCCACAAATTAAGAAATCAGGATGCCAGTTTTCACCGGCGTGAAAAGTATGAACATTGATTCAATCATAGAGCTTGAAAACGTTTCCTTTTCCTACAACGGGTTTTCCGTTCTGGAGGATGTGAACCTTTGCATACGCGCGGGCGAGTTTATCTGCGTGGTGGGGCCCAATGGCGGCGGCAAGACCACGCTTTTGAAGCTTGTTCTGGGGCTTTTGAAGCCCAAAGCGGGCGCGGTGCGCGTGTTCGGCCAGCAGGCTGAGCAGGGCCGTCAGCACATTGGCTATGTTCCCCAGCATGCGCAGGTCGATCCGCAGTTTCCGGTCACCGCCCTTGACGTGGTGCTCATGGGCAGGCTCACCGGCAGCCAGCGCTCGGGCTTTTTTAATGCCCGCGACAGGCAGGCTGCCCGAGATTCCCTGGGGCAGCTCGGGCTTTCGGATTTTTCCAGCCGGCCGTTTTCTGCTCTCTCCGGCGGCCAGCGGCAGCGTGTGCTTATCGCCCGGGCGCTTGTGGGCGAGCCGGAGCTGCTGCTGCTCGACGAGCCGACTTCAAGCCTTGATCTGCATGTTGAAAATGAATTCTACGAGCTGCTGAGCGACATAAACAAGCGGCTCACTATCGTGCTCGTATCCCATGATCTGGGGTTTGTAACGCCATTTGCAACAAGCGTCGTCTGCGTCAAGCGCTTTGTGCAGATACACCCGACAAGCCAGCTCAGCGGCGACCTCATCTGCGACATCTACGGCACCGATATGCTCATGGTGCGGCATGATCACCGCTGCGCCGAGAAAGGCCACGAATGTGGGAATTCCTGACAGCCCTGCGTGATTACCCCTTTATGCGCTACGGCCTTGCGGCAGGGCTGCTGGCAAGCTTTGCCTGCGGCATGGTGGGCAGCTATGTGGTGGCCCGGCGCATCAGCTACATAGCCGGCAGCATCGCCCACTGCGTGCTCGGGGGCATCGGGGCTGCGCGCTATTTTCAGGTGGTGCATGGCTGGCAGAGCTTTACCCCCCTTGCCGGCGCCGTGATTGCGGCCCTTGCCTCGGCCTTTATCATCGGCATCGTGAGCCTGCGTGCCAAGCAGCGGGAAGATACGGTCATCGGCGCCCTGTGGGCCATCGGCATGGCTGTCGGCGTGCTGTTCATCTCGCGCACGCCGGGCTATAATGAGGACCTCATGAGCTATCTGTTCGGCAATATACTTATGGTGGGGCCGGCAGATCTGTGGATCATCGCGGGCCTTGACCTGCTGGTGGCAACAGTTGTCGCCCTGTGCTACAACCAGCTGCTGTCGGTCTGCTTCGACGAGGAATTCGCCCGCATCCGGGGATTGCGCGTCGAGCTGTACTATCTGCTGCTGCTGGGGCTGACCGCCCTGACCGTTGTTCTGCTGTCAACCGTTGTCGGTGTGCTCATGGTCATAGCGCTTCTCACCCTGCCGGTTGCGACGGCAAATATTTTTGTCAAGACCATGGGCCGCATCATGGCGCTGTCGGTTGTGTTAAGTGCGCTGTTTACCACCGCCGGCCTTGCCCTGAGCTACAGCCCCGATCTGCCCGCAGGAGCAACCATTATCATTATCGCCGGCATCGTCTATATCAGCGTCGCGGCAGGGGCCGCCATCAGGGCGGGCATGAGCAAGCCCACGGGCGGCGAACCGGCTTGACACCCCCTGCTGTTTCTGGTAACTTCACTGAAAACCGTGACTTTTTCCCCTGGAGGGATTTTTATGGAGCTTTCAAACGCGATCAAGGGCAGACGCAGCATTCGCAGCTTCAACCCCGATCCGGTCTCTGCCGCCGATCTGCAGTATATACTCGAAGCGGCGCAGTGGGCGCCGTCCTGGGCCAATACACAGTGCTGGGAATTCATCATTGTGCAGGACGGGGCAATCAGGCAAAGGCTTGCCGAAACCCTGCCCGAGAAAAATCCGGCACGGGGCGCTTTCGCGCAGGCGCCGATTGTTATTGCCGCCT
>JAFGCP010000148.1 GCA_016932595.1 Deltaproteobacteria bacterium | reverse complement strand
GACAGCCGCCTATCCGTTCGCTTTCTTTTTCGGCACGCTGGCTGTTTTTGCAAGCCTGCTGATCGGCCGGGTCTACAACACGACCCCGGCCATCATGCTCGTGCTGGGCGGCGTTATTGTTTCCTCCGTTTTTTCTGCGCTGCTGTCGTTTGCAAAATACGTGGCCGATCCCTATGACCAGTTGCCGGCCATTGTGTTCTGGCTCATGGGCAGCCTGGCCTCTGCCCGCTACCACGACATCATGATTGCCGGAGCCCCCATGCTCCTGGGCATGGCTGGGCTCTGGGCTGTTCGCTGGCAGATAAACGTGCTGTCCATGGGCGACAAGGAGGCCCATGCTCTTGGCTTAAACACCACACGCGCTAAAGCCATTGTCATACTGTGCGCTACCTTTGCCACAGCGGGAGCTGTCTGCGTGAGCGGCATTATCGGCTGGGTTGGGCTCGTAATACCCCATATCGGCCGCATGCTTGTGGGCAACAACAATAAAATACTCGTGCCGGTCAGCATGTCCCTGGGGGCATGCTTTCTCGTGCTGGTGGATGATTTGGGCAGGGTCATGACGGGCGTGGAAATCCCGCTTGGCATACTCACCGCCCTCGTGGGCGGGCCCTTCTTCGTCTATCTGCTGAAAAAGACAAAAGGCGGGGGCTGGTGACCCATGGCGCTCTTGCAGGTTCTTGACGCATCGTTTTCCTATGGCAGCGGCGATATATTTCGCGGGATAAGCTTCAGCGCAAGCCCGGGCGAGCTGTTCTGCCTGCTCGGGCCCAACGGCTGCGGCAAGACAACGCTTCTGGACTGCATACTGGGGAGCCTGAAACTGAGCGCGGGAGACATACGCCTTGACGGCACAAGCACCTCCGGCATGCGGCCCGGCCAGCTTGCCCGCTCTGTTGCCTATGTGCCGCAGAAGCATGACCGGACATTTCCGTATACGGTGCATGATATTGTGAAAATGGGCAGGGCCGCCTATATCGGCCTGTTCGGTGCGCCGTCGCGTTCTGATAAAGAAGCGGCTGATGCGGCTTTGGAAACCGTGGGCATCTCCCATTTGCGGCATCGGCCCTACACGCAGATAAGCGGCGGCGAGAGCCAGCTTGTCATGATAGCCCGGGCACTTGCACAGGCAACGCCGGTCATTATCATGGATGAGCCGACGGCGCATCTTGATTTCCGGCATGAGCTGATCATCATGGAAACCGTGGCGCGCCTGGTGCGCGCCAAAGGCATAACGGTCATCATGGCGACGCATTTTCCGAACCATGCTTTCTACTTTCAAAACAACGGTGTTGCCACAGCCGTGGCCCTGCTGCATGAGGGCAGTTTTATGGCTGCGGGAGCGCCGGAGGATATTTTAAGCGAGCAGAACATTGAGCGGCTCTACGGCGTGCGGACAAAGCTCCTGACCTGCGAGGGCAGCGGCGCACAAACTATTAAGCAGATTATTCCGCTCGGCACGGTTTAAAAAACATAAAAAAAACCGGGGGACAAAAGATCCTATGAGGAAACAATCCAAAAATTCCCGCTTCCCGGCTGCGGCGCACTCCTGCGCCGTGCCTGTCACCATAGGATTATGCCTGCTGCTCGGCTTTGCGTTTTTAGTGTCACCTGCTGCATCCGGGGCAGCCGATGACAGCCCGGTTCGCACACAGCAAACAATTACCGACTACGCAGAAAGAAAGGTAAAAGTTCCCGCGGCGGTCAAACGCATCGGCTGCCTGTACGCATTCGCCGGCCATGTGGTCGCCATGCTCGGCCGGTGCCCCGACATCGTGGCGGTGGCAAACGGCCTTCGGCGCGACGTGCTGCTGGTAAAAATATGCCCGGGTATTCTCAGCGCCGTCGTTCCCAAGGCCCAGGGCGCCATCAATATCGAGGAGCTCCTGAACACGCGGCCCGATCTGCTCTTCATTTCTCCTGAAACGGGCAGAAACGAAGCGGAGATGCAGAAGCTTGAATACTTCAAAATACCGAGCCTTGTCGTTGACTACAAAAACATGCAGCAGCAGCAGCAGGCCATCGCCCTCATCGGTCAGGCCCTCGGCGAATCCGGCCGCGCCGAGCGCTATAACAGCTACTACCGCAAGTGCATAGACCTTGTTGCGGCGCGGACTCAAAAAATCCCCCGGGACAAACGCATCAAGCTCTATCACTGCCTGACCGAGGCAACCCACACTGATGCCCAGGGCAGCATCTCTACCGACTGGCTCCGGGCAACAGGAATTGTCAATGTCTCGGCTGCGCAGGCCGACAGTGCTTTTACCGGCAAGGCCCATGTGGGCATGGAGCAGATTATTCTGTGGAACCCCGACGTTATACTGGCAAACGAGCCCGGAACCGTCGAGACTATCATGGGCGATGCGCAATGGTCTTCCGTAAGCGCTGTAAAAAACAAACGTGTCTACCAGATGCCCATCGGCATATCCCGCTGGGGCCACCCCGGCTCCCTTGAAACGCCCCTTGCCCTTTTGTGGACGGCAAAAACCCTCTACCCCGACAGCTTTCCAGACCTTGATATCACTGCCGAAACCAGGGCATTCTATAAACAGTTCTTTAACTACGATTTAAGCGATGAGCTTTTGCAGCAGATGCTGAGCGGCCGGGGCATGCGCCGTGATAAAAGCAAAACAGGCAGGTAGCAGAATGAGAAGTCAGTAGCCGGAATTGAGAAGACCAGGCGAAAAAAATCCAAAATTTTATAAAGCATTCAAAAATTCTTTGTCTTTATTCCGGCTCCCGGATTCTGGTTTTTAAATTATTTTAAATTATGGGAAATAACTTGTAGCAGCACTGTATCAGCATAAAGGAGAAAACACATGAACATCTTAGTCTGCATCGACGATACCGATAATATTGAAAGCAGGGGAACGGGCGAGCTTGCCTCGCTGCTGGCACAAGCGCTTGAAAAAAACGGCTGGGGAAAAACCGAGCCCGTGACCCGGCACCAGTTGTTTGTGCACCCCGACATAGCCTATACCTCTCACAACAGCGCCATGTGTTTTGCCGCTGATATTGTTCCCGGGCACCTTGCATCCTTCACCGGCTTTGCAAAGGAATTTTTGGCCCGGGAAAGCGCCGAGGGCTCCGATCCGGGGCTCTGCATCGTAACTATTGACGCTCTTGCCGGTCGTGATGACCTGATTGCCTTCGGTCGCAGAGCAAAACAGCAGGTGCTCACCAAGCAGGAGGCCTACGGGCTCGCGCAGCGTCTGGGTATTCATCTTTCCGAGCACGGCGGCACGGGCCTGGGCATTATCGGCGCGCTTGCCGGCAGCGGCCTTCGCATGACGGGCAGTGACGGCAGGTTCAGGGGGAAGTTTTATGTCGATACCGCCACCGGCATTGTTGACGTAGCCGAGCTCAAGCGTCAGACCGGCGTAGCCGTGGTAAAAAGCATTGGAGGCCCGGTGCTGCATGAAGCTGAAAAGGTGCAGCTTGGCGATAAGGTAAAAGCCGTGCTGCTTGAAGGAAGGTCAACGCTGCTGGTGACACCCAATACCATGGATGCGGCCCGTGCGCCGTGGCAGACCTGCACAAAGCAGCAGCTGAAGGTGTATTAAAAAACACACACTGTAAGCTTGGTTAAAAGATACATTATCCGTCTCTCCCGGCTTTGAAACCAAGCTCAAAAACTATAAGGAAAAAGTCCATGAGCAGCAGCGATTATAAATCCGTGCAGGCCGCACTGGCATGCCCGCACTTTTTTCTTGATGATGAAGATGAATGTGTCAGCGATGAGGAGATATCCTGTCTCAACTGCCGCTATCGCCGTTGGACGCAGGAATCTTTTCTCTGCATGAAAAAACAATCTGTTTCATAAGGAGTGGCAGTATGAAATGCACTACATTTTTCCGTACCATCGCCCTGGCAGGTGTACTGCTGTTTGTGCTGTGCCCGGACTCCAGCGCTGCCCGTGCTGCCGGAGGCTCAAGCCCGGCATACAATTTCCTGATATTGGAGCCGGGCCATTCCCAGACGCTGTACTTTGAGCTGAGCGAGCCCCTTTCCAGCAGCTCCGCTGAGTTCTATGCCTGTTATGTGCTTACCATAGGCGCCGGCACCCTCAATGTGCGGATCGGCACCGCCTCCTCCGTCGGACAGGACGGGACCGTTATCTATGCCGTTGCCGGCCTTGTCAATACTACCCCGGTCTTCAAGTATGCCTACAATGCCGAAACCATAAGTTACAATGCTGAGGTCCCGGCTGTCGGCATCGGCATTTTCTTTGCCGGCATCGTGCGTGACACGGGCAGCCCGGACTACCCCATTGTCATGAGCCTGGTCGTTTCTCTTATTCAATAAAAGTTGCCATGAATTCAGCCCCACCGCATATAAATTTTCTTTTGGCCCTGCTTCTGTGCGCAGGGGCATCCGCGGCCACGGCTCACGGCACAGAGCCGCAGGAAACACGGGCCGCTGATTATGCAAAAAAATCCGGCGGCAGAGCCATTCCGCTGATAACCATTTTCGGCTCGTCTGAAGGGCCTAAATTCGAGGAACGCGAAGCCCCCGTTTATCCTTTTTCAGCTAAAAAACGCGGTCAGGAAGGAACTGTTGTGCTGCGGCTCTCCATAGATGAGCTGGGCATACTCCAGGATGTTGACGTAGTGGAGGCAACCGATCCGGTCTTTATCGACGCTGCCGTGGCTTCCGTCAAAAAATCTTTTTTTATTCCGGCAAAAAGCAATCACCGGTCAGTGGCCTCACAGGCGATTCTGCCGATCCATTTCAGGCTGAAAAAGTAGCTATGAAAAAAAGCTCCTCACCCGCTGCGCTGCTGTGTTTCCTGCTTGCTGTCTGCCTGTTTTCAAATGCATCGGCGGCTGATACTACATATTCAGGCGCTTACACGCTTGAGGATGTCGTCGTGTCAACAGACAAGGAAGGCAAAACCGTCGAGGCGGTGGGCGCGGCGGTCGAAGTGACGGCGCCGGAGATCGAGACCAGGGGCGCCCGAACGCTTGATGAGGCCATTGCCCTGCTGCCCGGCGTCAATGTGCGCACGGGCGGCCAGGGAACGCCGCGCATCGACATGCGCGGATTCAAGACCCGCCATGTCCTGATCCTTCTTGACGGCATCCCCATGAATTCCACTTTTGACGGCCAGTTCGACCCGACCACGATTC
>JAFGCP010000147.1 GCA_016932595.1 Deltaproteobacteria bacterium | reverse complement strand
GCAGGTGCAGCCTCATGTTGTGGAGATCAAATTTTACATTGCGGAGCCTGTCGTTAAAGTGAAGGCTGCCGCCATTTATAGTAAATCGTTTGAGGGCGATTGAAAAGTCGGAGAATGCGTCAAGGCTGCTGATGCTGCCGGTATCAACAGGGACCGCAAGGGGAGGAAGCGTCCAGCTGCCTTTGCCGGTGCGATGGAAGGTGAAATGCGGGTCATCAAGCAGGACACGCGAGACAATGAGTTTGGCATTGAAAAGAGGCAGTATATCGAATTTAATATGGACTTTGCGGCATTCGAACAGGGGTATGGCTCCCGCGGCGTCATAGAGCACGAGAGTATCTACCCTGATGCCCGTGCCTTCAAAAATATCCCATCCTATATCATCCAAGGTGATGCGGTAGCCGGTCGTTTGTTCTACATTTTTCAGGGAAATCTGCACATAGGTCTTTAAATCTCCCAACAGCTGCATCCCCAGCGTGGCGGCAAGAGCACAGATGATCAGCGCAAAAAACAGAATGGAAAGGCCTGCAGAGAAAAATTTTCTTGTCATTTGGCGATAAACCTGTTTTGATAAAGAGACTTCAAAGATTGTAAAAATATAACATATTATTTTTTTTAATAAAAGATTTTACAGAATCGCGGGTTTGCTTATGGAAGGGACGCTGCTTTCACCGCATAGTATACAGCTGGGCAGACAGGGTATTCCCTTGAGCCTTATCAGCCATCTTGTTAAAAGCGGGAAATTTTATGATGTCAATCTCCGGCAGGGTTTTGGTTCAGATCCTGATTTAGCCGCAATTCATGAGCTTGAATCATCCCTGGGAACGCTCAGCCATGAGGACGTGGAGCGCCGCATCGCTGCTGATTTCTGCTGCATATGGCGCTATGACTATCCCGGGCGCGTTCATGAGATATGCTCCATCATCGGCGGCAGTTCCCATACGGCCTTGCGCCTGCACTATCAGGTAAGCCCCGGCCGCAGGCAGGAGCTTATAGACTATGCCGAGGCGCTCAAGGGCTGGGTGCATGATGCAGCGCCGCAGGATGTTGACGGCTACGGCAAGGGCGGTAAACACACCATTGATAAAGTCTACGCTTTTCTCGGTGAAAAAACTCCGCTCAAGGCGCTGCTTGCCGAGAGGACTTATTATGGCCTTTCGCGCCGATCCTTAAACTGCTCCTTCTGGGGCATTAATGAAAAGGAGCCCCGGACCTGCCTTGCCCCGTTTGCACCTCAGCAGCTTCCCCACGAATGGCAGGAACGCATGGCCTATCTGGAAAATGAAATTCACCGGCAGATGGGAAGGGCAGCGCGTGATTTTCTCTGCGATGTGGGCGGATCGTCTGAGCCTGCCTGCCATTTTAAATTTGTTCGCCGCATTGATATACTGGTCAGCAGTATCGGCTGCATGCAGTGGCGCGGCAATCTGCCCCCGAAGGATGGCGCTGTGAGTGGCCGGCGCAGAATAACCGCATCATATCTTGCCGCCCTGGAACAGTACTGGCGGGGAACACCGGCCGATGCAGACGATCAGGACCTGGCGGTCCGGCTTTCTGCTCTGCTTGGCAGCCCGACAGACTGCAAACGCTGGCTTGCGGCCTGCCTGTGGAAGAACATAAAAAATCAGACTCTGTATCAGGCCTATCCCATGCGGCACTGGGTTGACTTTGTCAGGATCGGCGAGGATTATATAGATCGCTTATAGCTTTTATTCCGAGCATACGTTCGAACACTTGATTTTTCAGGAGATGATGATGGACAGAAAGAAGATTGTGATTGCGGAACCAAAGGGGAAGCTCGGCGTTCTCATACCGGGAATGGGCGCGGTAACCACGACATTTCTTGCCGGACTTGAATCGATTCGCCGCGGGCTGTATCCGGCCTATGGGTCCCTGACGCAGATGGGCCATATCCGGCTCGGCCGGCGCGATGAAAATCGTCAGCCCCTTATGAAAGATGTCATACCGCTTGCAGCCTTGCCGGATATTGTCTGCGCAGGCTGGGACATATTTCCTGACAACTGCTATGAAGCTGCAAAGCATGCCGGTGTTCTTACACCGGAGCAGCTCGACCCGATCAAGGATTTCCTTGCAGGCATACAACCCATGAAGGCGGTTTTTGATCGCCGCTATGTGAGAAAGCTCGATGGCCCGCATGTTAAGTCAGGCGCAACCTGGTGGGACAAGCACCTGCAGCTTGATGAAGACATACAAAAATTCGCCGCCGACAATGGCATTGATCGCATGGTCATGATCTGGTGCGGCTCAACGGAAGTGTATATGGAGCCTTCGGCAGTGCACCAGTCCATCGAAGCATTTGAAAGGGGCCTTAAGGACAATGATGAGCATATAGCACCCAGCATGGTCTATGCCTATACGGCCATAAAAAGGGGCATCCCGTATATTAACGGCTCGCCGCATCTGTGCACTGATATGCCCGCCCTCATCGAGCTTGCCGCAAAGACGGGCGCGCCCATAGCCGGAAAGGATTACAAGACAGGCCAGACGCTCATGAAGACCATGATAGCCCCCGGCCTCAAAGCACGCATGCTGGGTATCGACGGCTGGTTTTCAACCAATCTACTCGGCAACCGCGATGGCGAGGTTCTTGCCGACCCGGGTTCTTTTAAAAGCAAAGAGGTGTCAAAGCTCTCCGTGCTGGACACGATACTGCAGCCGGATCTGTACCCTGATCTCTACGCTAAAATCCATCACATGGTTCGCATCAACTATTATCCGCCCCGCGGCGATGACAAGGAAGGCTGGGACAATATCGATATTTTCGGCTGGATGGGCCGCAAAATGCAGATAAAAATTAATTTCCTCTGCCGCGATTCAATCCTTGCAGCCCCCGTGGTGCTCGACCTTGTGCTGTTTGCCGACCTTGCAGCCCGTGCCGGCATGCCGGGTATTCAGGAATGGCTTTCCTTTTATTTCAAGTCGCCCATGACTGCGGAATCGGTCTATCCCGAGCATGATCTTTTTATTCAGCTTACCAAGCTGAAAAACACCCTTCGCTACATAATCGGCGAGGAGCTGATAACGCATCTGGGCATTGAGTATTACAATTACTTTGATTGATTGATTGAACGACCGGGATACAAAGCCCGCCATGATAGCATGGCGGGCTTTTTTTCTGCAGTGGCGTGCAAGGGGGGCAGGGGCACCAATTCACAAAGGTCAAACGTAGGCCAGCCCCAATATTTTTTTGAGAGTGAGAAGATTGTTGGGCACGCTCCGCTTTGCCCAACCTACCACTTCTTTTAAAAAAGTGGAGTAGGACAAGAAGGATATTCAATAAGTATTCATTGAGGGTCACCCATATGAAAATAATAGCCTTTATAAAGCGGCAGATAACAGTTAACAACTGGAAAGATGCTTGCTTTCTGCTCCTAAAATTGCTGTTTGTCGTTTTTCTTATCAATGAACTGTATGATGAGATTCAGTATCAGATATGTTTATTTAAGATTGAGAAGTCTGACATAGCTTTAATGGTATTAAAACGATTGTTTTTTGCAGTGCTTGTTTGTGCTATGTGGCCTTATGTGACGAGGTTAAAAAAAACTGGAAGGATCGTTTTGTGCATCATCACCATTATAATATTGTGGATAAACGGCTCCATTCTTGGAATCTTTTTTGTAGATGGCCCGTACTGGGGCAAAGTAGTAGATGCCGAGACCGGGGAACCGATTGCCGGCGCCAATGTTGTTGGACAATGGACAGTTAAATCCTGGTTTTTGTGGTCGGGCGGTGACCGTCAGGATTTGCGTGAAACAACTACAAATAAAAACGGTTGGTTTTTTCTTCCCATTGGCCGCACGGTAATGTTCTATCCCCTTTCAATATTAGATTACACCTATATTTATGTGTATAAACCAGGTTATGATTCACGACCTCCTCTTATGGACAATTGCTGGACTGAGGATGATGAGAAAAAAAGAGGAATGACGAGACGAGAGTACAGGGACAAATACAGCGACATGAAGAAATTTTATCCTAATACAATAACGCTTTATAGAGCTTTGTCATATGAAGAGCAACGTGAAGTTCTTAAGCTTGATTTTGATATTGATGGGGAAGAATATAACCGGGTTTTAAAATACAGGATCATAAACATGATTGAAACGATAGAGAAAGAAAAAACACGGTTAAGAAAATTTATAAAAGTTGATTGATATAGGAGGCTGGTATTGTCATGATGCATAGCCGGTAGGTTGGGCAAAGCGGAGCGTGCCCAACAACTATGATGCTAAATATAAATCCATAAACTAAGAGGTTTGATGCGATATCGTCGCGAGCGCATGGCCGGTGGTTGTTATTTTTTTACGGTGGTTACCCATAACCGGCTGCCCATTTTAACCCTGCCCGAAAATATCGACAGGCTTCGACAATCGCTGCGGCGGGAGAAACAGCGTAACTCATTTGAAATTGATGCAATGGTGGTATTGCCGGAACACCTGCATTGCCTGTGGCGGTTGCCCGAAGAGGATACAGATTATTCGGGTCGCTGGAACCGCATTAAACGCTATTTCAGCAAAGGCTGTTCCGTGGTGTGCCCGACGGTAAGCGCATCGCGTTTGGCAAAGCGGGAATATGCAGTCTGGCAGCGGAGGTTCTGGGAACACAGAATTCGCGATGACAGAGACTGGCGAACGCACATGGATTATATTCATTATAATCCTGTGAAGCACGGTTATGCGGGCTCACCTGCCGAGTGGCCATATGGTTCGTTTAAGCAGTGCATTGAGCGCGGGTTGTATGAGCCGAATTGGGGCGCAAACGGTATGGTTGAAATCGAAGATATTGAAGCAGGTGAGTGAGAAAATTGTTGGGCACGCTCCGCTTTGCCCAACCTACCAACTATGCCTTTGAGGAGCTGTTTTAAACGTATTGTGTTGAGGAAAAACAGTTAATTTTTGCCCCACACCCCAATCCCTCCCACAAGAGGCGAAGGCGTAAATTGTAATGCAGAAAATATATTTGACGTTGGTTTAATTATGAACTACTATATAACTATAATGGTTTAGAGGAGGTTATATCATGATAAATCTGACTGTTAGAAACATCCCTGACGAGGTTATGGGGAAAATAAAAACTTTGGCTACGCTTGACCG
>JAFGCP010000146.1 GCA_016932595.1 Deltaproteobacteria bacterium | reverse complement strand
TGGACCTGAGCACTTTTTTGGCCTCAAGGATGGCGATGGGGTTCATGCTCAGCTCGTCAATGCCCAGGCCAAGCAGTATGGGGATATACATGGATTCTCCCGCCATCTCGCCGCACATGGCCACCGGTATGCCATTGTCGTGGGCCGCCTGGATGATGCGCCGCAGGAGGCGCAGCACGGCCGGATGGAGCGGCTCATACAGATAGGACACCTGTTCATTGACCCGGTCTATGGCCAGCAGGTACTGGATGAGATCATTGGTGCCGATGCTGAAAAAGCTCACCTCTTTTGCAAGCAGGTCGGCGATGGTGGCCGATGAGGGCACCTCGACCATGATGCCGATGGGAATGTCGGGATTGAAGGGCTTTTTTTCTTTTTTCAGCTGCGCTTTCACTTCCCGCATGATTTTTTTGACCTGCTGCACCTCGTCGATGCAGGAGATCATGGGGAACATGATCTTCACATTGCCGAAGGCGCTTGCCCGCAAAATGGCCCGCAGCTGGGTTTTGAATATCGTCATTTCTTTGAGGCAGAACCGTATGGCGCGCAGGCCCATGACCGGGTTCATTTCCTCGGCCACATCAACATGCGACATGAATTTGTCGCCGCCGATGTCAAGGGTGCGGATGGTAACCGGCCGCGGCGCTATGGCCTGGGCTGTTTTTTTGAAAATTTCAAACAGCTCCTCCTCAGCCGGGAGCTCTTTTTTGTTGAGGTAGAGAAACTCCGTTCTGAAGAGCCCGATGCCGTCGGCGCCATAATCCATGACCGAGTCCACCTCTTCGACGATTTCAATATTTGCCAGCAGGCTGATTTTGAATCCATCGACGGATTCTGCCGCAAGATCGCGGTATTGCAGGAGCCGTTTTTCAAATTCCTCATGCTGCGCTTTTTTCTGCTTGTATTTAAGCAGCGTTTCGCCGTCAGGAGTGGCTATGATGACGCCGTGCGTGCCGTCGACAATCACCGTATCGCCGTTTTTAATTTTTGCCAGAGCGTCTTTAAGGCCTACAACCGACGGGATTCTGAGCGCACGGGCCATAATGGCCGTATGGGATGTTTTACCGCCGCATTCGATGACGAAACCGAGCACTTCGGCTACGTTCAAAATGGCGGTATCGGCAGGCGACAGATCATTAGCGATGATGATGCTTTTGTCCGAAACCTTGGGCACCACATCAACCTTTTTGCCCGCCAGGTTCTGCAGAATGCGCCGCTCGATATATTCAAGGTCAGAGGTGCGCTCGCGCATGTAGTCATCGTCCAGGCTCAAAACGCTTTTTTTCAGCTCCTCCATGGTGGCTTTCAGCGCCCAGGCAGCATCAACTTTTTCGCTGCGTATGCGCTTGATCACATCATTGTAGAGAATTTTGTCCTGCAGGATAAGTATATGCGTGTCAATAATGTACTGGGCTTCCTTGATCTTTTTCTTGCCGATTTCCTTTTTTGTCTTGATCAGCTGCGTTTTTGAATCTTCCAGGGCCTTGTGCAGGGCAGCTATTTCTTCCCGGATTTCTTTGTCATTTGCAAGGCGGTAATGGGTGAAATCGGGCTTGCCATGTTCCACAATCAGAGCCTTGCCGATTACTATACCCGGGGAAGCGCCGATACCTTTGAGCAGAACATTTTTTTTCATAAATTTTTACCGAAAATTAATTCTTTTGTTTAAAATTTATACTAATATGACATTGATGCGATGTCAAGAAAAGTATCATATAATATGAAAAAACTGATTTATTAAAAATTGAGGCTGTTTTACGAGTACAGCGGGACTGTGTTTTCCGGCATGCAGCGCCCTGGTTCAAGCCGATGCCTTCGGAGCAGACAGTGCTTGAGTCGCCTGAACGCATGCGCATGACGGCTTCTGTTTGACACCCCCGCAGCCTTGCCCTATAGTTAGTTGTTGAACGAAAACCCTACAGTGCAAAGCCTTACAAAAGACGGGGCTGAAAAATTCCCCCTTTAGCAAAGGGGGTTAGGGGGATTTCTCAGGCTGCAAAAAATCCCCCTGTATCCCCCTTTTTCAAAGGGGGATGAGAGATGAAAAAAAATAAGTAATTCCGACACAGCCTCTACGAGGCATGATGCCGGTAAAACATTAAACCGCGAGTTAAAGAATTAGCAGAACAAAGGCATCGTATGGACTTTCAGCTTGTATCCGACTACCAGCCTCGGGGCGACCAGCCGCAGGCAATAGAGCAGCTCTCCCGTGGCGTTCTCAGCGGCGCGGCCCATCAGGTGCTGCTTGGCGTCACGGGCTCGGGCAAGACTTTTACCATGGCGCATGTCATACAGCTCACGCAGAAGCCGACGCTGGTGCTGGCGCCCAACAAAACCCTTGCCGCCCAGCTGTACGGCGAGTTCAAGGAGCTGTTCCCGCACAATGCCGTGGAATATTTCGTCAGCTACTATGATTACTATCAGCCAGAAGCCTATCTTCCGGTGTCCGACACCTATATTGCCAAGGACTCCTCCATCAATGAGGAGATTGACCGCATGCGCCACTCTGCCACGGCCTCCCTGTTGCAGCGCCGCGATGTGATCGTGGTGGCAAGCGTATCCTGCATCTATGCCCTCGGCTCGCCGCAGGAATACCGCAATCAGCTGCTGCTGGTGCGTGACCGGTCTGATATGCCGCGCGATGAGTTTCTGGCGGGGCTGGTGGCCATACAGTATGAGCGCAACGATTTCGACTTTCACCGCGGCACCTTTCGCGTGCGCGGCGACAGCGTGGAGATATTTCCTTCCTACCAGCAGGATACGGCCGTGCGTGTCGAGTTTTTCGGCGATACGATCGATGCCATATCCGAGATCGACCCCCTCACGGGCAGAGTGCTGCGCGCTGCGGGGCATATGCACATCTACCCCAACAGCCACTACGTGACGTCGCAGGACAATCTCAAGCGGGCGGCAGGGCTCATCCGCCGGGAGCTTGCCGGATGCATTGAGTCCTTCAAAGCAAACGGCAAGCTTATCGAGGCGCAGCGCATCAAGGAGCGGACGCTCTATGATCTTGAAATGATCGAGAACATGGGCTATTGCAACGGCATTGAAAATTATTCTCGCCACATGGACGGCCGTCTGCCCGGCGAGCCGCCATGGGTGCTGTTTGACTACTTCCCGGAGGATTTTCTGCTGATCATCGACGAGAGCCATATTTCGGTGCCGCAGATCAGGGGCATGTATTTCGGCGACCGGTCGCGCAAGCAGACGCTGATTGATTTCGGCTTTCGCCTGCCGTCGGCCCTGGACAACAGGCCCCTCATGTTCGAGGAATTTGAAAAAAAAATAAAGCAGACAGTCTATGTTTCGGCAACTCCCGCCGAGTATGAGCTTGCACAGGCAGGCGGCATAGTGGCTGAGCAGGTGATCCGGCCAACGGGCCTTATGGACCCGCAGATCGAAGTGCGGCCCGTCACCGGCCAGATAGATAATCTGCTTGCTGAAATTCGCAGCCAGACCGCAAAGGGCGACAGAACCCTTGTCACCACGCTGACCAAGCGCATGTCGGAGGATTTGACAGATTACTACCGCGAGCTGGGGGTGCGGGTCGAGTACCTGCACTCGGAGGTGGATACGCTTGAGCGGATGGAGATTCTCAGGAACCTGCGCCTCGGAAAATTCGACGTTCTCGTCGGCATTAATCTGCTGCGCGAGGGCCTTGACCTGCCCGAGGTGTCCCTCGTGGCCATACTTGATGCCGACAAGGAGGGCTTTCTGCGCTCGGAGC